>JAADYZ010000112.1 GCA_010092775.1 Chloroflexota bacterium | reverse complement strand
CTTCTCGGAACATTGGGAGTCTTACTGACTTATGCGTTGGTGCGCCGTCAGTTTGGCTGGCCCGCCGCTGCGATCGCAGCGCTGGCCTTGGCTGTATCGTTTTGGTCTTTGATGTACTCGCGCTCTGGACAGCGGCATATCAGCTTAACGGTGACTACGCTAGCATCCTTCTATTTTCTGTGGCAGGCCATACCCATTACCGGGTCGTGGCAGCATCACGTGCGGGGCGAAGGTGGTTCCAGCGCTCCCAACATCCTCAATGATCCAAACACACACCACTATGCTCTGGCGGGAGTGTTCATGGGGCTGGGCTTCTACACATACTTCGCCTCACGGGGTGTCCCGTTGATTCTAATCGCGTGGATGGTCTACCTGGCGATTTGGCAGCGCGATTTACTTAAAGAGATCTGGCAGGGACTTCTGCTGACCCTGCTGACCACCGTCGTTTTGGCGGTTCCATTGTTCCTCACGTTGGCCCACCAGCCTGAAGCCGAGGCTCGCGTGTCTGAATTGGCGCTGCCGATATACGATGCCCTTGATGGTGACTGGAGTACCATCGCCAGTTATAGTCTGACCACCCTGGGGATGTTTACCCACACCGGTGATAGCGAGGTCTTGTATAACATCACTGAGCGACCCGTTTTCGGTTTCGTTGGAGGCATCGTCTTTTGGGGTGGTGTCCTGCTCGGATTGATCAAATCCTTTGGGCCTGACCGTGACAGTCGCTACGCGTTCCTGCTGCTGTGGCTAGGAGCAGGGCTTGCACCTGGGGTATTGAGTGTTCCAGCGGCCAGCCTCGGCCACAATATCTTGGCACTGCCGGTCGTCATGATCTTACCGGCAATTGCCATTAGTGAGGCAGGCGGGTGGCTCACCCGCTACCAACGCAACGAGCAGGCGTCAGATTCCTCATTCCAAGGGCCGATTGCGCCAAGCACAGTCTTGATCCTGGCTTTGACCTTCCTTGTCTGGGAGGGTGTGCGCGGCCCCTACGACTACTTCAGAGTGTGGCCTGACGATGGTTTCACGCGCGTCCTACACCACTCCGATTTGCATGAAGCGGCGGAATGGCTCAACCAGAATTCCAGCCCGCAGCCGGTCGCGATTGGGGGCTTCTTGACCGAACGTTGGGACCAAGAGGCCTTTCGTCTTTCCTTGGAAGATGACGATTGGAAGATTCGCGCATTTGACCCCGAGCACGCTGTTCTCACCTTCTCCGAACCCGGATTGATTGTGATTCCAGCCTTCAAGCGATTGGGCTACGCTGAGACAGTCTATAGCACTGGAGCCTCTGGGCAGACCCTCGTTGGCGTTGATCCAAACAGCTTCACCATTCTTCAGATTGACCATAGAAGCTTGGCTGCAAGCGATGCACCGGTTTCATTCGCTAACGGTCTTGATTTGACCGGTCATGAAGTGGAACGATCCGACGAGACTCTCGTCGCCATGACCTGCTGGCAGGTTGAGGATAACCTGAGCCTGCCGCCGTTCCCGCTCCTTAGCAAACCTCCTGCACCGGATGAAGACGGCAGCCCTCGTCTCGCAATCTTTTTGCAAGTGATCGATCCGTCTGGCTTTAGAGTCGCGGGCTGGGATGGATTAGGCGTTGATCCTTATAGCTTGGAAGTTGGCGATCAATTCTGTCAGCGCTCAATAGTCGATATTGCAGGCTTGCCAACTGGTGCTTACCAGGTCATCGTCGGACTCTATAATCCTGTCACAGGGCAGCGCCACCTGGTCCGAACGACAAATGAAGATCACATAAAGCTGTATGAATTTCAGCTTGAGTGAGTTTGCATTTCCAGCCCGATCCCCTACAATGTAGCAACTTGATCCGGTTGGTTTGAACTGCGTATTCTAATGACTTTTGAACTTCGCCTGGGCAGCATCGTCTCCGCGATATGCTTGCTTATCATCGCTGGATGGTTGATCGCCAGCTCATTGATCTCGACCCTGCCCGGGTTCGAGATGACCTGGCCCGTCTTTCTGTTTGTGGTGGGCCTGGGCATGGTTGCGTTCTATGGCACCAGCGAAGCAGATGCGGACGGCCTCCTCTTCACGGGGACCATTCTGCTGCTGCTGGGCCTTTACTTCAGCCTATTCAGCTTCTCGATTGGCGGCTTAACCTGGGATCGATTCGACGGGTATTGGCCCGGATTCCCCCTCATTGTTGGCGCCGCCTGTTTGATCCTATATATTGCGAAGGACATGCAACCACCGTCCTTGTTGATCCCAACCTATTTACTCGGCGGTATTGGATTGATTGCCTTTCCCATTACCCTGGGGATTGTTACTCGACCCTCTATTGTGCATGTCGTTGAATTCTGGCCCTTAGCAGCCTTGCTCCTGGCGATCGCCTTCTTCACTCGCAGCCGACCCGAAGCGGATGAAGCCTGATGCGCCCCCTTTTGATCGGTATTGACGCCAGCCGCGCTACACTACAACAACGCACAGGCACGGAAGGCTACAGTCTGCAAGTCATCCGTGAGATGATCGCACTGGACAGCCCCCATCGCTTCCGGCTCTATGTGCGCGGCACCCCACCGGAAGGGCTGTTTCCAGATCATCCACGCGTTGAGATTTGCCTGGTCAAGCGGCCCCGTTTGTGGACACACCTCGCCTTAGGCCCCGAAGTGCGTCAATCAGATCTCGATGTGCTCTTTGTACCCGCCCACGTGATTCCCTGGCCCAACACGGGGAGTATACCCTCGGTAGTCACTATCCATGATCTGGGTTACATGCATTACCCAGACACCCACCGATTCATGGACCGCATGTATCTGTCCTGGTCGACTCAGCACAGCGCCAGTGTAGCGTCGCGGGTGATCGTCGTTTCGAAGGCCACCGCTCATGATTTAGTCTCGCTGCACAATATACAATCCGATAAGGTTCGAGTGGTCTATTCTGGGGTAGATGAACTGCTCAGGCCGCAGGCCGACCAGCAACATCTAGAATCCGTTCGGGAGCTGCTAGGCACAACACGGCCTTATATTCTGCATGTTGGCAGCATCCAACCCCGCAAGAATCTCTCTCGCCTCATTGAAGCTTTTGCGATTGTGCACCAAGATCACCCCGATCTGGCTCTCGTCTTGGCGGGCAAGCAGGCCTGGAAAGCCCGCGGAATCTTTCAACGTATTCAAACCCTATCATTAAAAGATGATGTCATTCTGCCTGGCTACGTTCCAGATAAGCATCTGGCAGCCCTTTACAGTAGCGCATCCGTTTATGCCTTCCCCTCTTTATACGAGGGGTTTGGCTTTCCGGCCATTGAGGCCATGGCTTGCGGAACGCCTGTCGTCTGCTCTAATAGTTCATCCCTCCCCGAATTGGTCGGTGATGCAGCCCTGACCGTTGCCCCTACTGATGTTCAAGGACTGGCCAAAGCCATTAATCGCGTATTGAGCGACGCAGGGCTGCGCGACGGTCTGATCCAGCGGGGCCTGGCACGGGTTGAGCAGTTCACTTGGCAGCGCGCCGCCGCTCAGACATTAGACGTGTTGATTGAGGCTGCAACATGCTAAACTCTAGCTATCTCTTCGCGACGAAAGGACAGTGATATGAGTGGTTTCCTGATCATCCCCTTCTGGCGCACTGGCACCGACCAAACCGGGGCGATCCAGTACCGTACCCAGCTTTACTTGACGCCTCTGAGCCAAGGCCCCGTTGATCTGGCCATCTACCTCTACGAGAACGGTGGTAAACCTTGGAGCAACCGCACCTTCGTATTCGAGATTGACCAGAGCGTGGCCGAAGTCACGACCAATCCTGATGGTGCATTCGTGATCAAAGTGGGCCCCGGTCAAACGCTGCGCATTGAGATCAACCAAAACGAGCAAGAGTATGGCACCGGCGAAGTCCACTTTGTGGGTGGCGCCGAGGCCCAAATCCCACTATTGGCACGCGGCGATCTAGAATTCTTTGGGGCAGAGGCTGGCGGCGGCTTCGAGTTGAGTACCTCTGAAATCACGATCACCGGGGCTGAACCAACCATATTGCAGCGGGAAGGCTAACCCACTGCACACAGCTTGAGCCTCCATTCTTGCCTGAAATCTGAAGAAACAACTCCGTTCGGCGAGATAGGCCATGTGCTGGCCTATCTCGCCAGCTTTCCTTGTTTGAAAACTCGAGATAAGATACGCTACACTGGCAGCAGAGCCACACCAGCATTTACACTTTTCTGGGATAACGCTACATGAGTGAAGCAGGCCGCATTCTCATCATCGACGACGATGCTGCACTCCTTCATCTAATGGATTACAATCTTCAACAGGAAGGCTATGACGTCCAGACCGCTGTCAATGGACGTGATGGGTTACGTGCTGTTTTTGAGAAACGGCCCGATCTTGTCATCCTAGATGTGATGATGCCCGCAATGGACGGCTTCGAAACCTGCCAACGCATCCGAGAGCTGACCGATGTCCCCATCATCATGGTGACAGCACGCCATCAAGAAGAAGACATCGTACGCGGGCTTGAATTAGGTGCAGACGACTACATTATCAAGCCCTTCCGGCTGAGCGAACTCAACGCGCGAGTGCGGGCGGCGATGCGGCGGGCGCAGATGGCGCCCGTCGGAACTGAGACTCCCGTTTCCTATCAGGACAACTGGCTGTACATCAATCTCCCTGAGCGCATCGTAGAAGTCAATAAGGAGCGGATCAGTCTCTCGGCAACTGAGTTCAACTTGCTATCGTTGTTACTGCGCAACGCAGGCCGCGTCCTAGAGTTTAATGATATACTGGCGCAAGTCTGGGGTAGCGAGTACGTTAATGAAATCGCTTATGTGCGAGTTTATGTCTCGCACCTGCGGCAAAAACTCGAGCCAGATGCTTCAAACCCGATCTACATTCAGACGGAACGTCAGGTCGGCTATCGCTTTGTACCAGCCAACGCCCGTGACAAGTACGGGTTGCCGGACAGTTGAACCGACGTATAATGTGGTTATTCTCACGCTTTGCCCCAAATAAGGGGGACAATCATGCAAGAAGCCAATGAACAAGAAGACCTGAGCCTACGAGAAGAGCTCGATTACATCCGCCGCCTCACGGTTGACCTGCGCAATGTGCTGAAACAGCAGCGTGAGGTCTTGAAAGAAAGCGGATTTCGACTACCTCCCGGCACAACCACCACCCTAAGCGACATTGCCCGGCGGCTTGAGGGTGCCCTCAACCGGCTCTCTGTTCTAGAAGAAGAACGAGACCAATACCGTGCGCTCGCCGATACCGCAGCCCTCATCAACTCCTCACTCGATTTGACACAGGTGTTGAATGAGGTGATGGACACCATTATCGGTTTGACTCATGCCGAACGTGGCTATCTCATGCTGCGGAATGAGGAAACACGCGAACTGGAATTCCGCATCGCCCGCAACATGGATCGCACCACCCTCGACAACAGCGCCTTCGAGGTCAGCCGCAATGTCGTCAATCGCGTGGCGGAGTCGGGCGAGGCTCTGCTAACCACCAATGCACAAGAAGATCCGCGCTTCCAAAATTCGGAGAGTATCGTCAGCTATAGTCTACGCTCGATTTTGTGTGTTCCGCTGACGCTCAAAGAGCAAGTTACCGGTGTGATTTACACCGATAACAAGATCCACGCTGGTCTATTCACCGAGCAAACCCGCGACTTGCTGATGGCTTTTGCCAATCAGGCGGCGGTTGCCTTGCAAAATGCGAGCTTATTCGAACGTGTGACCTCAAGCTTGGAAGCAATTAGCGAGTTGAAGTATCTACAAGACAACGTCTTCGCTTCGATTGCGTCTGGCGTGATCACAGCCGACCATGATAACAAGATTACGCTGATTAATCGTCGCGCCCAACAGATTTTTGGCCTCCTAGAGAGCGTCGATAATGGCGATCTGGTCGGCACTACGCTTGACGAGGTCTTGCCGCCGCTCGACTCCCGCTTCGAGCGTATCATGCGAGACGCCTTATCATCCGACAAGAGCATCCAGAGTGTCGAGTTTGAGACCGAACTCAGCAATCGGGGTCGCATCAACCTGAATATGAACCTCAGCCCCCTCAAGGACGCCCACGAGACCACCCAGGGTGTTGCCATTGTGCTGGATGATATGACCGACGTTAAGCGGCGTGAGGCTCAACTGGCGGGTGTGCGGCGATACCTCCCCCCGGACGTGGTGGACTACATCTCCAGCCCGGCTGCCTTGAAGCTAGGTGGGACGCGTCAGGTGATTTCGATCTTGTTCGCAGACATTCGTGGCTTCTCCACCTTCTCCGAAGTGCTTGATCCGGAGAAGCTGGTGGAGATCACCAATACCTACATGACCATTGCCTCCGATGCGATCCAGACAGAAGAAGGTATCATCGACAAGTTCATGGGTGATGCTGTGATGGCGCTCTACAATACGTCTCTCCGTCCGCAAGCCGATCATGCGCTGCGGGCGGTACGTGCCGCCACGGTTCTGATAGACGAGGTCAAAGCCTTTCATGAAAGTGTGCCAGAAGGAGACCGGCTAGAGTTTGGGGTGGGCGTTCACACCGGTGAAGCGGTCGTCGGCAACGTAGGTAGCCCTGAACGGCTGGATTACACGGCTATGGGTGATACGGTCAACCTGGCTAAACGCCTGCAAGAGGTCGCACAGCCCAGCCAGATTTTGATCAGCGACAACACCTACGAGTTAATCAAGGATGCAATCGAGGTCAACGAGCTAGAACCCGTGCAAGTGAAGGGGCGCAAGCAGTTGACTCAAGTCTACGAGGTAATACGGGTTCGTTAGGTCTTCCCAAAGAGCAAATCAGACTAATCGACAGCAACTCGCTCAAGGCTAGTTGCTGTTTGTTTCCCGCACATCTTGAATATCGAAGAAGTTGTAGGGATTCTGAGGGATGTCATTCTCGCGGATTTCAAAGTGTAGGTGCAGCCCTGTCGAGTTACCTGTGCTGCCCATCAATCCGACTAACTGCCCACGCGAAATCTGATCACCACAGCCCACAAAGCGTGTATCTAGGTGAGCGTAATAGGTTGTCCAACCCTCACCGTGGTCGAGGATGACGAGTTCCCCATAGCCCTGACGATGAAAGCCAGCAAAGACGACCACACCCGTTTCACTGGCATAAAGCGGCGTATCACGATCTGCCGCTAAATCAACGCCAGGGTGCCAGGGGGCAAAGCCTTGCGTCACTCGATAGGGTGTCGCCCCCATCGGGTTTAAGTAAGTGCCTGTCCCACCCGTCCCTGTGTATTGCTGGCGACAGGAGCCGGGATGGATCGTCCCCTCTGGGTTGGTCTCACCGCTCACAGAACCCGTTTGAATCGGCGCACGCCAAGAGATATACTCGCGCCGCCCGTTTGGGATCACCACCCGCAGCCCTTCATCAGGTATATCGTCACCGCTGAATTCAGCCAGCCGGTTGTAGGGCGAATATAGAATCTCGCCGACAGTCACGCCGTACAGGGCGGCGATTTCCGCGATCGATAGCGTGCCATCGGATAGGTGATAGACGCCATCAGTCGGTAGGATATAAAGTTCCAAACCTTCGTAGATCAGATGAACATTGTCTTGCAAGGTCTCTGTGTTAGACCAGAAGATCGTATTGGGGTCAAGGTTGAAGCGATCGGCAATCAAGAATAATGCATCACCCGGCGCAACAACGTAGCGGTAAACGTGTTGGCGCGGATCGACTGGAAAACCATCAGGCGCGATCTCTTCGGATTGAAAAGGGTCAGGCAGCGTTGGGGGCGCTGCGGGTTGATCCTCGGCTGAATTGTCTGTACCAGGGTCAAATGATGGTGTTGACGTTGCGGAGAACTGCTCCAATTCGCTGAGAAGCTCCTCCTGAATATCCTGCCCCGTGACGAAGCGTAGAATCTCCTCGCCAAAGAATACGCCCGCGCCGATAAGCAGCCCAGCTAGCACAATCCAGGGTAGAAGTCGCACAATAGGGATTCGTCGTGATGCTTGTGTCATACAATAGATGCTCTAGATTAACGTGCCGCCGAGTATACCCTAGCTGGGGAAATCGATGAAGATCGGCGGCACATGGTCAGCCAACCACACCATTTCGTTACCGTGATAGAAGGTCACTCCCGCACGCTGCGCTTCAAGCGCGCGCACAATTAGCAGGACCACCGAGCCTCCTTTGCGTTCAGCGACAAGCTGGGCTGTCTCCCGATCAGTCGAGAAGTGGACATAATTGCGCGACATAGGGTGCAGCCCCGTTTCGCGGATGAAGGGCAGCGCAGCTTGGGTCGTCCCGTGATAGAGGTTTTCAGGTGGCTCAGCGGGTGTTTTGTCCAGCAAGCCCGCGATTGAATGACCATAAAAGGCTCGAATGCGGTCCTCCCGAATCTCAAAACGCTGCTTTTCTGACTGTTCGAGACAGATTGTGAGGTCATCGAAGGACAGATCAACCCAGGCCGAACGATGCCTCTGAAGCCCCTCAAGGAGCTGATTAACTGACACCCATCCATCCTCGTCTAACTCCAGCTCGTAAAGCCAAGGTTCATGGCGCAAGGCATGGGCGATCGTCTTGCTGAGGCGAACCCGTTCCCGCCGAGAGAGTCGCGATTCAGTCATGCAGATACTCCCAATCCGCTATCAGACTCTCAAGGCTTTGCTCAGTGTGGCTATAGGCCTCTCCCAGCCGAGTCACCTCGGCCACATTCCCTTGGGCGCTGGCCTCCTCCAGATCATTAGAGATCTGTGCTAGCTCACCTTCGAGCGCATGAATCTCCTCTTCGAGCTGGGCAATGCGCTTCTCGCGCTGATAGAGGCTGAGGCCCGAAGGATGGCCGTTGTTCGATTTAGCGCCAAGCTTAGCCGTTTGACTGCCATTTGGCTGAGGTGCAGCCAGTGTCGCCGCCTCTTGGCGCTGCGCCCGACGACGAAGATAATCGTCGTAGGTTCCTTCAACAACCATTAGCTCGGGCCGACCATTAGTTTGAGACTGTATTGCCCAGATTTGGGTTGCCAGCCGTTCAACCAGATAGCGATCATGCGAGATCAACAACACCGTTCCACGAAACTCGCTAAGGACCACTTCTAAAATCTCTTGAGACTGAATATCGAGATGATTGGTTGGCTCATCCAGCAGCAGCAAATTGGCACCACTCAACGCGAGTTTAGCCAGAGCCACCCGCCCGCGTTCCCCACCACTCAGCGCGGAGATCGGCTTATAAACATCATCACCGGAAAACAGGAAACTTCCTAGATAGGTGCGTGCCTCGCTGTCCAGCATATCCTTGACCGTCAGAATCTCGTCGAAGATCGTATTGTCTGAGTTAAGGCGTTCGTGGGCCTGAGCAAAGTAGCCGATTTCCACGTTAGCACCGATGCGAGTCTCACCAGACAGGGGGTCCAGCTCACCGAGGATAGTCTTCATGAAGGTGGATTTGCCCGCCCCATTGGGGCCAATCAATGCAGCGCATTCGCCACGTTTCAGGGTGATGTCTGGCACTTCGAACAAGGGGACTTGGTCGTCGTGATAGCCGATCACCAGACGCTTAGTCCGCAGCACCTCATCACCAGAGCGGCGGCGTGCATCGATCGACAGGCGCATGTGCTGCTGCTGCCTGGGCCGAAATATGGCTTCATCGCGCAGGAAGCGTTCCAAGCGCTTGCGGCGGCCTTGCGCCTGTCGTGTGTTCTGGCCCTCGATGTTGCGCCGGATGTATTCCTCTTCCTTAGCGATGAACTCCTGCTGTTTCTCATAGGCTTTGAGCAAAGCAGCATGCCGTTCCTCCCGCTGTCGCAGGTAGGCACTGTAGTTCCCACGATACTCTTCCATCTGCCCAAAGATCAGTTCCCAGACATTTGAGACCACACTGTCCATGAAATAGCGATCATGAGACACCACCACTAGTGCGCCGTCATAACCCTTCAGCCAATTCTCCAACCACTCAATCGCCTGAATATCCAGATGGTTTGTGGGTTCGTCCAACACCAGGACATCGGGCGATTGCAGCAGCAGCCGAGCCAACAAGACACGAGTCTTCTGACCACCAGAAAGCTGACCGAGCGGTGCATCGTAGTCTTTTTCGTTGAACCCTACACCCGTCAAAACCTGCTTGATGTGCGTAACATACTCATACCCCCCCATGAGGTCAAAAGTCGTCTGCGCTTCACCGTAAGCATCTAGCAAATCCGGATTGTCTGGCTCCTCCGCCAACTGGTCTGCCAATTGATTGAGCGCCGCTTCCTGCTTGAGCACATCCTCAAACACTGTGAGCATCTCATCCCACATCGTACCAGAGGATTTCAAATAGGCATCAGCCCGTTGAGGCAGATACCCAATGCGCAGCCCACGCGCATGAAAGACCTGGCCGTCTGTCGGCTCTTCCTCTTTGATCAGAATGCGCACGAGGCTGGTCTTACCCGTTCCGTTAGGGCCAACGATGGCGATCCGGGCATCAGGTGGCACCCCCACCGAGACCTGATCAAAAATATCGTCTGGTCCGTAGGAGCATGCTATTTTGTGGGCACTAATGAGCGTCATAGGGTCTCTCTCTGCTGTCGCATTGCGCCCCCATTATAATCAAGGGCAGGGAATCAAAAAGGGCTTTCTTGATCATAAAGCCCTTTTTGGCCTGGTTTAGCTTAGTGCTGGGCGGCCAGTTCTTCGGCTTGATGCACGAAATCGCCCAATATCTCTAATCCGCGCTGCCAGAAACCTGGCTCGGTCAAATCGATGTCAAAGGGTTTGAGCAGTTCATGTGGCCAATCAGAGCCACCTTTTGAGAGTAGAGTTAGGTAGGCATCCGCAAATCCGTCTGGTTTTTCCTGATAGCGAGCATACAGTGCCAGCACCAGCAGCTCACCAAAAGCGTAGGCGTAGACGTATCCTGGCACATCAATAAAGTGGCTGATGTAACTCCACCAGTAGCCATAATCATCTGTGATTGTGAGACTGTCGCCAAACATCTGGCGCTGGGTATCGAGCCAAATCTGATTGTAACGATCTGATGGCAATTCACCTTCTGCGCGGCGCACCTCATGGATCGCATTCTCGAAGCGGTTCAAGGCGATCTGCCGAAAGACGGTTGCGAACGAATTCTCGATCTTGCCCATCAACATTGCCAGGCGCACCTGCGGATTGTCTTCCGCCTTGAGCATACTTTGGAAGACCAGCATCTCTCCAAACACTGATGCTGTTTCAGCCGTTGTGAGGGGTGTATTGGATTGCAATAGCCCGCGATCTCTAGCCAGCCATTGGTGAATACCATGACCAAGCTCGTGAGCCAAAGTCGACACATCGCGCACCGTTCCATCGTAGTTCATCAAGATGTAGGGATGCACCGAAGGAACAGCCGGATGGGAATAAGCCCCCCCTTGCTTGCCTGGGGCCACCACCGCATCAATCCAGCTATGTTTAAAGAACATCTCCGCGACTTCTGCCATCCTCGGTGAAAAGTCGGCGAAGGCATTCAGGATGATCTGACGAGCCTCACTCCAATGATAGCTTCGATCAGCGGAAGCCAACGGTGCATAACGATCCCACTCATAGAGCTCGTCGAGCCCAAGAAGCTGCTGCTTGAGTTTATAAAAGCGAACGACGATATCATAGCGGCTTGTCACTGAGTCAATCAGAACGGCGACTGTTTCATCGGAAACTTCATTCGCCAGATTGCGCGATGTGAGCCAATTCGGATAGCTACGCAAGCGATCATTGGAGGCTTTGTCGGCAAGTGCCGTATTAAAGATGTATGTTGTGGTAGGCAGCAGGACTTTCAGCTCTGTCGTCAAGCCCTCTGCTGCGCGCTGGCGCACTGCACGATCATTGTCATAGAGTCTAGACGTGAGCACCTGTAACGGCACCGGCTGACCATCCCAATCATGTTTGATTGAACTCACCACTTGCGTGAAATATCGTCTCCACGCTTGAATGCCTGTCGTTGCTTTCTCTGAGAGAAGTCTCTCTTCTGCTTCAGCCAGCATGTAGGGCCGATTTAGACGTTCAACTTCCAACCAATGTCGATAGTGACTTAAGGCCGGATCATCTAGCAAACGATCAGCAACAGCGTCATCAACCTCTGCCCACTCCAGTTCCACAAACAGCACCTGCTGATGCACACGGGTCGCATGCTCACGGGTTCGTTGCAATAAAGCACCCCACTTTGGATCGTCTGTTTGAGTAGACCAACCCAGGTACGCGTAGACTTGCGGCTTGATAACAAGCTCAGAAAGTAATTCATAGTGCTCAAGCATTTTGTAAACATCGACAGCGTCTAAATCAGCGATGTGTCCCTTATACGCTGCTACAAGTTTTTCTGCTTGGGCCATCGCTTCTGCCAGGTCTGCATCAATCTGGGGATCATCTACTGCTGCGTAGAGATCAGTAAGGTCCCATGTTGTGTTCTCTGCGCCTGTGGCCTTAACTGCTGCCTCAGCAGTTTTATCTGACATATTCAGTTGCCTTTATGTTGTTGGGAAAGTTGCGTGTTTCGCATAAGTATAACGTAGTGAGAATCAAAAGACGCGTACAGGAGGGTACGCGTGGAAGGGGTCAAGGACTTGTGGCAATGGCCTAGGTTCCCACCGGGCTGCCCCGGCAGTAGGATCGG
>JAADYZ010000564.1 GCA_010092775.1 Chloroflexota bacterium | reverse complement strand
TATACCAGATGCACATATGGTCAAAAGCGGTTCTTTGGTACTGGCGCGGCACGTTTTGCCAATCGACGCATCTTCTCATATCATCTGAAGTGGTCATACTTCACAATAAGGACACGCTACATGGACGACCTGGTAGGCAAGCAAATCGGGCAGTATCTGGTGCAAGAGCGCATCGGTGATGGCGGTATGGCAACCGTCTATCGTGGGCTGCAAGAGTCAATAGGCCGTGAGGTTGCGATCAAAGTGATTGATAGCAAGCTGGCCTCGCAAGACCCCGCCTGGCTGGATCGTTTCTATCGTGAAGTGCAGATTGCGGCGCAGCTTCCCCATCCGCATATCGTGCCGATCTACGACTACGGCGAGTTTGACGGCCTGCCTTACACGGTAATGGCCTTGCTGGAAGGCGGGACGCTTGCGGATTACATCCAGGAACACGGCCCCCTTTCAATCGAAGACACCATCGAGCTGCTGCGCCCGCTGACCAGCGCCCTCGATTTTGCGCATGAAGAGGGGATCGTCCATCGCGATCTGAAGCCCGCTAACATCCTATTCGATCGCCAGGGTAACCTGTACCTGGGCGATTTTGGATTGGCACGCAGCAACGACTCAACCCGCTTGACGGCCTCTGGTTCAGCGATGGGAACGCCTGCCTACATGGCTCCCGATTGGCAGCAGGGTGACCTGACAGCTGCCGCCGACATCTACTCGCTGGGGGTGTGCATCTATGAGATGCTGGCCGGCCAGGTGCCCTACGACGGCGGCAACGTGATGCAGGTGATCATGGCCCATGTTAACGAGGCTGTGCCGGACATCCGTAGTGTGCGCTCGGACCTGCCCGAAGGCGTCCATTGGGTGATCGCCGCCGCGATGGCTAAAGCCCCCGACCGGCGCTATACCGATGCCCGTACCTTGCTCGGAGACCTGGAAATGCTGCTGACCGATCCAAACCAGGCCTCCGCTGTCGCTCAGAGGGAGCCGCAGGAGACTTACCACTATCCCAATGGTTGGATGCGCAGTATCTTGCAGGCCGCTGAAGATACGCTTGGCACCGACCAACTGCAATCGGTACTTGTCCAGGCCGGGCTTGCCCATTATGTGGACGAATTCCCCCCGCAGAATAATCGCAAGGCCATCCCCTTTGAGGAAGTAAGCGCCTTGCTCTACACCATCTATGGGATTTACGGATCGCGTGGCGCGCGTTCGGTGGGTCGCTGGGCCGGTCGGCGGTCCCACTATCGCGGGCTTGCAGATTACAAAGCGATGGCGAAGATGTCTCAGGCCTTGATGGCGCGTGCTCCTGACGATGAGACACGAGTACGCATTGGTTTAACCGTCTTTGCCAAGTTCTACAACAACCGAAGCGACCAACGCGTCGAATTTGATGAGACGGACGATCATTATGTCTGGCGCATCCTGCGCTGCCCAGTCTGTTGGATGAAGCAAGCCAATGAACCATTGGGTTTTCTGGTCTTGGGCGTTTTGGAAGGGGCACTTGAGTGGGCGACCGGGCAGACTTATCGCATGGTTGAGCATCAATGTATTGCCCAGGGCGACCCCTACGGCGAATTCTTGATCGATAAGACACCCTTGGAAGAGACCGAGTAAGCGACCACAGCAAGGACACAACAGATGGACAACTTGGTGGGAAAGAGAATCGGGCAGTACATTGTCCAGGAGCGCATCGGTGAGGGTGGGATGGCTACCGTCTATCGCGGGATGCAAGAGTCAATAGGCCGTGAGGTGGCCATCAAAGTGATTGACAGCAAGTTGGCTTCCCAAGACTCAACCTGGCTAGATCGCTTCCATCGAGAGGTGCAGCTTGCGGCCCAACTTCCTCATCCGCATATCGTGCCGATCTACGATTATGGCCAATTTGAGGGCACACCCTACACAGTGATGGCCCTGCTGGAAGGCGGTACCCTGTCCGACCATATCGAGACGGCGCAGCAAATGCCGATTGATGAGGCCCTCGGTATCCTGAAGCAAGTGGGCAGCGCGCTCGACTTTGCGCACGAACAAGGCATCCTCCATCGCGATTTGAAGCCCTCCAACATTCTGTTCGATCAGCAAGGCAACGCCTACCTGGGCGACTTCGGTTTGGCGCGTGGCACCGACTCCGAACGCCTGACCGCTTCTGGCTCTGCGATGGGTACGCCCGCCTACATGGCCCCCGATTGGCAGCAGGGCGACCTGACATCCGCCGCCGATATCTATTCCTTCGGGGTGATCCTCTTCGAAATGTTGACCGGCATAGTACCCTACGACGGCAGCAACGTGATGCAGGTCATCATGGCACACGTGAACCAACCCGTGCCAGATATCCGTCTGCTCCGCCCTGATCTACCCGAAGGCGTCCAATGGGTGATCTCCTCCGCGCTTTCCAAGGCACCCAGCCAGCGCTACAGCGATGCCCGCACGATGCTGAACGATCTGACTCTCTTGATCGATGACCCGCAGCACACACCAACGGGATCGTTCACCACCCTGGGGGTGGAGCAGCAATTTTTCTACCCAAACGCCTATATGCGTAGCACGCTGCTGGCCGCTGAGGAAGCCCTGGGCACAGAGGAACGCAACGCACTGCTGATTCAGGCCAACCTGCCGCAGTATATTGATGCACTGCCGCCCAGCAATAACAATCTCAATATCCCCTTCGAGCATGTCAGCAGCTTCATTTTCGCCATCTATCAGGTTTATGGCTCACGCGGCGCGCGTTCGGTGGGCCGTTGGGCTGGCAAGCGCAGCTTCTTTCTCGGCCTGTCGGATTTCAAGGCTCTTGCCAAAGTATCTCGAGCGATCGTCCAGCGCCTCAACGATGACAACGCCAAGCTGCGTGCCGGGATCGAGTTTCTTGCCAAGTGGTTTAACACCCTCAGCGATCAGCGTGTCGAAGTGGACGAAAACGAGGACTTCTTCATCTGGCGTATCACCCGCTGCCCGATCTGCTGGAAGCAACAGGCGGACGAGCCGATGGGCTTTCTGGCGGTCGGTGTGATGGAAGGGGCCTGCGAATGGACGACGGGCAAACACTACCGCGTGTTTGAAGAAAAGTGCGTGGCCAAGGGCGACCCCTTCGGGGAGATCATGATTGCGAAGCATCACTCTGACTGATGCCTGTTGATCCACGCCACCTATCTTGAAGCGAGAGCGCTGCGCAGCGACATTGGAGCGTCTCTTGTGACGCTCCCCACGCCGAAAGGCGGGGGCTTCTGAGCCACGCTTGCGGCAAGCCGCTACGTTCTGGCTCACGTGCCCGGTACTGCAAATGTCGTCTGAGCCTATTCTGCTTCTGTACGACAGGCAGATTATGCCACCCATCATGGTGGCGTGGCGTATGTTGTCCGACAGTCTCCGAGACGAAATCCAGCCACACGCACCACGCGCCCGACATCCCCATACATCAATCTAGGGGCTTTGGGCGCACTTTGGTAAGGGCACACCATATGATGCCCCTGCATTCCTCGGCCGGGATCGTCGGCTTCCAGTCGCAGACCAAGGCCACATCCAAACCCATGTGGGCGATTAGCCTACTCGTAAAATGCGGCCCCAGGTAGGCGGGAGGCGAAGCTCTGCCTCAGCCCCTTGAATGGGGAAGCGCTCCTCACCGTTTAGTAGATCGACCAGTTCAGAGCCCGCCAACCCTTCGAGCCTGATCGACTCGGCATGCAAGTCCGCGTTCAGCGCCACGATCAGCGTGTCGCCCTCAAAGTCTCGCGCAAAGGCGAACTGCGCATGGTCCAGATAGATCTGCCGATAGCCACCGTAGCGTAGGGCAGGCTGTTGCTGCCGGATCGCTGCTAGGCGTTGGATGTCGGACAAGATGGCCGGCCGCGATTCACCCAGGGCAGGTGGATAAAGACGCGGGCGCAGCGCACTGTCGTCCCGGTCGCTCCGCAGACCGGCTATGCCCAGCTCACTACCGTAGTAGAGCGTCGGTACGCCCGGTATGGTGAATAACATCAAGTAGAGTGGGTGAAGGTGGGCGGGGTTATTCAACTGGCTGGCCACCCGATTGACATCGTGATTGTCCACAAAATTATAGAGCGGCAGATCGCGATAGAGTCCGCCCTCGCCAAACTGGCGGTTGAGCGCGTAGGCCACCTCGAAGTAGTTGCGATCATTCAAGCTAGACCACAAGCCCTTGTAAAGTTCGTAGTTGGTGGTCGCATCGAGTCGATCTGGGTTGGCCCAGTCACGATAGTCGCCATGTACCACCTCACCAACCAGCCAGAAATCTGGCTTAAGAGAGCGGCTGAAGGCAGCCAACTCACTCAGGAAGTCCAGGTCAATCACGTCTGCCGCATCCAGGCGCAGGCCGTCGATGTCGTAGCGGTCAATCCATTGGCGCACGGCCTCCAGCAGGTGCTCGCGGACCGCCGGGTTGGCCAGGTTCAGCTTGACCAGGCTTTTGTGGCCGTTCCAACCTTCGTAGCTGAAGGGGTCGCCATATTGGTTGCCCTGGCTGAAGTCCAGCCCAGCGAACCAATCGACGTAGGGAGACTGCTGCTGCTGCTGCCGCAGATCGTAAAAGGCCCAGAAGTCGCGACCCACGTGATTAAACACCGCATCGAGGATCAACCGCATCCCACGTTCATGGAGCCGATCGCTGAAGCGGCGCAAGCGATCGTTGTTGCCCAAGCGCCGATCGACATGGAAGTAGTCAACTGTGTCGTAGCCATGACGCGTGGATTCAAACAGCGGGCCGACGTAAAGGGTGTTGACGCCCAACTCTTGCAGATGATCGAGCCAGCCCTGCAGTTCATCCAGCCGGTCAGCGGCGGGCGACTCGAAATCGTTTTGCAGCGGCGCGCCCGTTAAACCGAGCGGATAGATGTGATAGATCAGGGCGTCCCAGGCCCAATGGTGCTTCATCATATGACTCCTCAGTATACCGATAAGTATAGACGTCAAGACAAAATTCTAGGACACACAAATGGTGCCCTAAAGGCTACGAGTAGATACCGTGTTGAAACTGATGAACGGCCTCGCGCGTCAACTCCTCATCCAGGTCAGTTAGGCCACGCAGGGCCATCCCAACGTAGGTGTTGAGCATCCCTAGAAAGGTGATCGCATAGCGTTTGTGCCGCTCGCGCATATTACCGTGATCTTCCGCTGCTTGAATGAACAAGCCTTCGATCAGGCTTTGCTGTTCATCTGACCCACGCATCACAGCCTGATAAGGCTCACTATGGAGTGGGCCATAACACATGGCCAGTTGCAGACGGAAGAAGGTCTGATTCTCGCGCGCGAAGTCGAAATAGGCCCGCGCGACACGGGTCAAGGTCAGGGGCAGGTCGCCCTGATAGGTTGCTGCGGCTCGCAGCTTCTCAAGCAGTCGGTTGTAGTGCTCGTCTAGAATGGCATCGAGCAGACCGCGTTTGCTGCCAAAGTAATGGTACAAGGTGGGTTTAGTGACCCCAGCAGCCTGCACAATCTGCTGCACACCGACTGCATCATAACCGCGATCAGCGAAGAGCTGTAGCGCCTGAACCAACAAGTTCGACCGATTATCGGCGGGCATGGCGTTTCCCACGCGTTGTTGAGGCGGCTTGACAAGTAAAGAGTATACCATTCGGTATAGGTTGTCAAGTCCGCGTTAGCGTTTGATTCCGTATAGTGTTTAGCGAGTAGAACAAATAATCGCAAGTTTTATTAAATTCGAAAACGATTAGGTTTATTGCGCTGGGAATCGGATCAGGGTGTCGTGTCGAGCGGCACACCCAGGTTCTCCAGGCGCGTCTGTACCAGGGCCGCCAGCCGTTCAACCTCGATTTGCCAGATCGCGAGCCGCCCTTGCCGAGTGAACAAGAGTAACTCGCTGGCATCGGCGCTCAGGAACACCTCGGCCCCGGCGTATGCGTTTTCGATGAATAAGGTCTCTTCGCCGCTCTCAATGTCCCAAGCGCGGATGCTACCGTCGAAGCCCGCGCTGAAAATTAACTGCTCGTCCGGTGACCAGCCAGCGTAGCGCACGCCCGACTGGTGGCCGGTGAACTCCTGCAAAAGAGCGCCGCTTTGGGCATCCCAGAGGCGCACCAGGCCATCCGAACTGCTGGTCAGAAGCTGATCTTCGGCCTCGTTCCATATGACTTCGGTGACCTGCCCCATGTGCATCAGTGGTTCGAGAACGGGCGTCCCGCTCTGGATGTCCCAAATGATGACGCTGCCTAGACCGTCACCGATTGCCAAGCGCTGCCCGTTGTCCATCCAATCGATCCGCGAGAGGAGGCTTTGGCGGCCTTCCAGTGGAAGGATGACCAGCCGCGTACCGGTCTCGGCATCCCAGATGATCACCTGGTCGATCTCATCGATGGTGACAATGAACTGATCGTTCCGACTCCACTGGATGTCGTTGACAAACGCAGGTTCACCAAAGCTGGTCAATCCAACTTCCATCTCAACTAAGAGGGTGCCACTTTGCACATCCCAGATGCGTGCCAGGCCGTCTTCAGCAGCAGTTGCGATGCGTGTTTCGTCGTGGCTCCACCGCACCCGTGTAATGAGGCGATCGGTTGGGTGCACCAGGCGCTGCACTACCTCCTGTGTATCGAAGTCCCAGATGGCAGCTTGCGCCTGCTCATTGGATGCCGTCCAGGCCAGCACGGCGCGGTGCTCATCCTGCGTCCAATCGACGCTGTCCGGGAT
>JAADYZ010000563.1 GCA_010092775.1 Chloroflexota bacterium | reverse complement strand
CGTCAATATCACCGGATGCTGGTCTTCTACAATCCGCTTCATGCGGCGGCAATCACGGCGGCGCGGCAGATCACCACCGGCTGGGTGGATGCCTATACCTTGGTGTCGGGTCTGGGTCTGGTGGTTATCTCCGCCGGGGTGGTCGCGCTCCTCATGGCCATTTGGGGCCCCGGCCCCACCGGGCTAACCCTGCTGCTGCTGACCGGCTTTATCTTCCCTAATCAAGGGCTGCACTACGCAGTGCCGGGCAATATCACGCTGGGCCTGGCGATGCTGCTGTGGGGGCACCTGCTGTTTCGGCGGCAGATCAATCCCTGGATCATGCTGCTAGTTTCAACCACCTTGGTATTGACGCACACAGTCGGACGCATCTACATGCTGGTTGCTTTGGCGTTGGTCTGGCTGATGGCTCAACGCCCGCTCAAAGCGGAAACCTGGTGGACCTTGGTCGCAGGGACAGCTCCGATCCTGGGTCTGACTTTGCTGGCCCAACTCCTGCCCTGGCCAGAATTGACGGTGCTGCCCCAACCCATCCCACCCGACTGGACCTTCTCAAGCCATGTCACAGACAATCTCTCGGCCACTCTGAGTACGGTAAGCACCGCTGTCCGGTCATTTGGCAGTCTCGTGATGATCCTCCCCTTGTCGATGATCGGCTTTCTCACGATGGCCGGGGAGCCGCGCCGCCGCTTCATCTTCATGTTTGGGATGCTGGGCGGGCCGCTGCTGCTAACCCCCTTCTACACTGGCCTCTCAACCTACCCGGGGGTGCTGTTCGCCCGTCTCTGGATTGTGCCGGTACTGCTGGTGGTGGGCCTGATGGCCCGCGGTCTGTGGCAGGTCATCGCCTCCATTCCCGCTTGGGTTAAAGAGCCGCGTCAGACCCTCAGGTGGGCGGGCATGAATTCACCGGCATGGGTCGCTCTGATCGCGGGCCTGGGCTTGATCATCGGCATCTCAGCCGCTCGTGTCGATCAGGCCAGCACCACCCTGCAACCGATCCCAGCTATGGGTCGATCGATAGACGACTCTCGGATCGATCTAACCCAGGTCGATTTGATCACCCAGGATAACGATCGCTGCCAGCGCATACTCTACGACGATGAGCTGGTCCTGTATGCTTTTTTGATCAATGGGGCCGACGATTGTGGGGCCGTCCTTAATGACATGGTGATGGGTTCTGCTGAGCAAGATGATTGGATCAACGCGGATCTCACGACCTTGGTCACACGATCGCCGCTTCGCCGCCTGGAAGGTGAATACCAAGGTGACCTAGAAATCCGCCCCGACCTACCGATTCGGATCGAACAGAGCGAGGCGGGTCCGCTGGGGTTGGCGCTCCGCAACACAGGGCCAGCCGTCGATTTGAACATTGAGGATGGCACAGGTGAACGGTCCACACTGATGATCGAAGCAAGCTGGTCCGGAAACGTTGAACTAGACCTTCCTCCCCCCCTCCAGATCAGTGTGACTGGCCCACTTTGGCTGGTCGGGTTGGCCAGCCAACCCGACGCTGCGCTGCGTTGGCCCTGGGCTTCATCGATCACCCTGACACAGGATGGCCGTACCGTTTATTTCAATCCGGCAGAATTCGACATTCAATCCAACTTGCCTTGCCACCGCATTGATGTACTGGCAGACGACGGATCAACTCTTGTGGCAGCTCTGCGCTACACCTGCGAATAAGAGCAATTCAGCCCATCACCCGCTATACTTGTCATCCACATCAACAAGTCTCTTACATCTGTGAGAACCAGCACATGAGCCATCGACCGCCCCCTGAGACTTCAGCTTACCGACGGGCCCTGGCAATGGGCCTGGGTGGCCCTAGCTTCCGCTACTGGGGTGCTTTTGGCCGGGCCCGAAGCCGCGCCTTTCTATCGCGTTTACTGGCGCGCTTCCGCTGGTACCCGGAGGACCTGCTCTCATTTGAGGAGGTCCGGCAGCAACTGCGCCTCGAACAAAGCGATTATCGCGGGGTGCAAGCTATCCCGGTGGACAAAATCGTGGGCAGCATCGCCCGCTATGAAGATTTCAACCGGACCTTCTTGCCTCGGCGCGACAACCTCAGCGCACGCTGGGGGCAGATCGAAAAGGCTATGCAGTCGGGTGGCGTACCGCCGATTGAGGTGTACAAGGTCGGTGGGGTGTATTTCGTCAAAGATGGCAACCATCGCGTCTCGGTTGCCCGTCAGATTGGCATGACAAGCATCGAAGCGCATGTGTTTGAATACTCATCCCGTGTGCCTCTGTGGGATGATGATGACCAGACCGACATCTTGATCCGGGGTGAGTATCTTGACTTCTTGGAAATGACTCGGCTGGATGTCACGCGTCCCGGCCAACATATCATGTTCACCAGCCTGGGCGGCTATCGCACCCTGGAGATGCAAATTGGCCTGCACCGGCACATTCTTGAGCGTCAGCAAGGCCAAGCAATTGGTCTACCTGAAGCGGCTGCCCACTGGTACGATAGTGTCTATATCCCCATCACAGCAGAGTTGCAACGGCAGCGCATCATGGACCTGTTCCCCGGGCGATCCACTGCGGACCTGATGGGCTGGATGATTGAATGGGCCGACTGGCGCGCCCAGAGCAAGGGTGAAACCCTTGATCCTTTGGCCGCAGTGCAGCAGTTTGTACGCCATAGCACGAATCCTCTCCAGCGGCTTTACGCACAAATAACCAGACTGATGGGATGGCCAATTCTTCACGACACCCCAGACCCTCGAAAAGAAAAAGCGGGGTAGCGATCACGTCGCCACCCCGCATAAATAGTAGTTAAACCAGTGTAAAGCGTTACTGCCCCGCTATCACTTCGGTCCAGATGCGATCATACAATTCGGTTGCCTCGCCGACTGGCTCAAGGAAGTACAGCCGAGCGAAGGTCTCTTCGTCTGGGTAGATGGATGGGTCACCTGTGATCTCCGGATCGACGAGTTCGTTGGCCGCTGAGTTGGGCGAAGGATAGTAGACGTAGTTGACAATGCGGGCCATGTTTTCGGGCCGGTGGAGGAAATCAATCCATTGAAGGGCGCGAGCGTAGCGTGCTTCATCTTGCGCCACTTCAACTGGGATACATAAATTGTCCGTCCAAACGGTGGTTCCCTCTTCAGGGATCACATAGACGATGTCTTCGTTCTCCTCAACTGCCAGGAAGAAATCGCCGTTGTAACCGAAGGCCAGGTTGGTCTCATCGGTCAGCAAGTTCTCTTCGTAGGTTTCGGAGTCAAAGGTCACGATGTAATCACGCACGCCAAGCAAGAGCTGCTTGGCCTCTTCGAGTTCGGCTTCGTCCGTCGAATTAGGACTGTAGCCCAAGTAGTTCAATGCGATGCCCAGCGTCTCGCGCGAGTCATCCAAGAAAGAGAGGCGCACGCCCAGTTCTTCGAGCATTTCCGGGTTGAACATCACCTCAGCGCTGGTGATCTCTGCGCCTTCAAAGTCGGCTGAGTCAAAGCCAATGCCAGTAGTGCCCCACAAGTAGGGGATGCAGTGTTCCAAACCAGGATCGTAGGGTGGATTGGAGAAGACGGGATCGAGAAACTGATCGTTCTCCAAGGCATCCTTATCAAGGGTGGCCAACATCCCATTTTCGATCATGTTGGCGACCATATAGTCAGACGGTACGATCACATCGTACTGACCACTGTCTGCTTGCAGCTTGGCAAACAGCTCTTCGTTACTACCAAAGGTATCCTCGACGACCTGGATTCCGGTCTCTTCTTCAAAATCAGCAATGAGCGTTTCGTCAATGTAGTCAGACCAATTGTAGAAATACAACACCTCTGGTTGACTCTGCCCAGCGCAGCCCGCAAGGGTCAGCGCCGCAGCTAAGGCAATCAACCCAATTATCCCCATCCGCTTTTTCATCATGTCTTCCTCCTATGAACGAACGTTTCCGGTTTCAATGACCGGAGCAAACACAGTGTCGATACGTTAGACGTTGAGCCGACTACTCCTACGTTGCAATGCAAGCGAGAGTACAACGAGGATCATCGAGGCTACCAACAACAAGCTAGAGAGCGCATTGATCTCAGGCGTAACCCCGCGCCGGATCATGCCATAAACGCGCACGGGCAGGGTCGTTGACCCCGGCCCGGAGACGAAGAAGGTCACCACATAGTCATCTAACGATAGGGTGAAGGCGGTCAGCGCGCCTGCCAAAATCCCTGGCAGCAGCAGTGGAAATCCAACTCGCCAGAACGCCTGCCACTCATTTGCACCGAGATCATTAGCGGCCTCTTCCAAGGTGGGGTCAATATCGGCCATCCGGGCGCGCACAATTACCGCGACGAAGGAGATGTTGAAAGCCGTATGGGCAATAATAATTGTGACAAAGCCCAACGACTGGTTTAGCAGGGCAAAGAAAGAGAGTAGCATAATCCCCATCGCAATATCAGGGATAATGATGGGCAGGAACAGCAGCGCATCAATTGGCAGTTTGCCTTTGAAGTCAAAGCGTTCCAATGCAACAGCAACCATCGTCCCGATGGCCGTTGAGATCAGCGTTGTGCTGAACGCGACGATCAAACTGTTGCGCAGGGCCAGACCTAGTAAGCGATTCTGAAAGAGTTCACCGTACCATTGCAGCGTGAAGCCCGACCACTCTGTCGCAAAGCGGGACTCATTGAACGAGAACACGATCAACGTGACGATGGGAAGATACAGAAACACGAAGAAGATCAGGGCCCAGCCCGATAGCAAAAACTTGCCCAGTTGGCGCCAGAAACTGGCAAACCCGGAGGAGACCCTAGAGGTTGGGTGGCCCTCAGTCACAGGTTGAGTGGAGGGTGTTGTTGATGATGACGCCATAAGCCTAGCCTACAATCCCTTGAGCAGTACGCTGACGAGCTACTCGGAAGTAGATCAACGTGCCGATTAACATGGTCAACATCAAAAGCACAGAGATGGCCGAGCCAAACGGCCAATTCTGGCCTGACGTGAACTGTTGGTGGATCAGGTTCCCGATCATATCGGCTGATCCACCTCCCAACATATCAGGAATGACATAGGCGCCAAGGGAAGGCACAAACACCAGGATCGAACCGCTGACGATGCCGGGCATCGTCAAAGGCACGACTACTTTCCAGAAGGTCTGCCAGCGATTCGCGTAGAGGTCTTGGGCGGCTTCGAGCATGGCGTCGTTCAGCCCGACCAGACTGGCATAGCAGGGCAGGATCATGTTGACCACCCAGGCAAACACCAACCCGATCACGACGGCGGTGGGTGTGAAGAGCAGCGCGAGCGGTTCCTCACGCAGTCCTAGCCCCATCACAAAACCGTTCAAGATTCCCTGGCGGAAAAGCAGCAAGCGCCAGGCATACATACGCACGACGAAGTTGGTCCAGAAGGGCACCATGATCAGGAGCAGCAGCCCACCTTGCATCCAGGCTGGGCGGCGCGACATCCAAAATGCGACAGGATAGCCGATGAGCAGGCAGATCAAGGTCGTCAGCACTGCAATCCACAGTGAGCGGACAAAGATGTTGATATAGAGGGCGTCTGCAAAGCGCAGGTAGTTATCGATCTGGAAGACCCACTCCACGCCGCCAAAGGCACCGCGCTGCAAGAAGCTGTACACAAAAATCACGCCCAGCGGGACGATGAAGAACAGCAGCAGCCAGATCACCGTTGGCCCCGTCAGGACCGATACGCTGGTTCGCTCTCGGCGGGTACGTGGTTCGCGAACACTCATAATCTGGCCATTCCTCAGTCCACCAAGACAATCGCTTGAGCAGGCGACCAGCCCACGCTGACTTCTTCACCAGCTTCATAGAGCCGCACCTGATCGGAGTTTCCATTCTGCTCGCGAACAATCAGGGTGGTCGAGTCGGTCAAGCGGATGGAGTAGCGCGTATCAGTGCCGATGTAGACCACTTCTTCCACACGACCCAGCAGCGCACCACCGTTACCCAGCGTAATCTTCTCAGGGCGCACTACCACCCCAGCCCGCTGCCCATGTGATAGATCATAGTCGGTATGTGCACGAACGGGCACAGTCCCATCCACCAGGATAACCGCTTCAGTCCCTTCGACTGCGTACACGGTGCCATAGAGCATATTGCTTTCGCCGATGAAGTCGGCCACAAAGCCACTGGTAGGGTGCTCATAAATCTCAACCGGGGAACCAACTTGTAGCACCTCACCATCGTTCATCACGGCAATGCGGTCCGACATTGTGAGCGCTTCTTCTTGGTCATGTGTGACGTAGACAAAAGTGATACCCACTTGAGATTGAAGCCGCTTCAACTCCAACTGCATCGCCTTACGCAGCTTGAGGTCCAGAGCCCCCAGCGGCTCATCGAGCAACAGCACCTCTGGTTCGTTCACGAGGGCACGGGCTAGGGCGACGCGCTGCTGCTGCCCACCGGAAAGCTGATGTGGGCGGCGCTTGCCCATATTTGGCAAGCGGACCATCTCAAGCGCTTCACCGACCCGCCGTTGCGTCTCGGCCTTGTCAACCTTTTTCATCTCCAGGCCGAAGGCGACATTTTGCTCAATGGTCATATGCGGGAAGAGGGCGTAGTTCTGAAAAACCGTGTTAACTGGCCGTTTGAAGGGTGGCGTCTGGCCCATCGAACGCCCGCGAATCAGCACGTCGCCCTGCGTTGGCATTTCAAAGCCAGCGATAATGCGCAGGGTGGTCGTCTTCCCACAACCTGAGGGCCCTAACAAAGAAAAGAACTCCCCGTCCTCGATCCGCAAATCGATATCTGAGACGGCGAGCACTTCCCCAAACGCTTTTGTAACTTGCGTGAGTTGAACAGCGGGATTACCCATTCTGCGCTCCATCATTAACCTAAGGGACTCAAGTATTCCCTAGGAACAGAACAAGTAGTTTCGTTTCGTAGCTTCCGTCGTATGACGTCAACATAAGATTAACTTAACCGAGCTCGCAATGTAGAATTGTCGATTGCAGCGATTAGCGATTCTAGCGGGTTGAGCGACTTAACGCGAGAATTGAACTGTACAGTTTCGCAAGATAGACTCGATTCAATGGCCAATCACCGACCAAATCAGATTACAATGATCCGGGCAGTCGTCTTTGGCGCCCTCGCATTCGTGCTCGTCCTCAGGCTTGCGGCGACGCAGGCCGTCGTCCGCGCACAAGACCCGGTTGAGCGCGGAGCTTATCTAGCCCAGGTGGCGAGCTGCGCAGCCTGTCACAGTCCGCCAGATGGCCCAGCCTTCAGCGGCCATGTGATTGAGGTGAATGGGCAAACCTTCTACAGCCCCAACCTCAGCCCCCACGAAAGTGGAATAGGCACCTGGACAGATGACGAGATTGCTCAAGCAATCACCCAGGGCATCCAGCCCGACGGCGAGCTGCTTCACCCCATCATGCCTTATGCGAACTACGCGGCCCTGTCCAATGCTGATGTGATGGCTCTGGTGGGCTATCTGCGCAGCCTCCCGACAGTCGACGCTCCACCCCCTTTTGAGAATCCCGCGCCGCCACCCGACGCCATAGCGGTCAACCGGAGCCCTGCGGTCGAGGCAGCACCGCCAGATGATGTGCTGGCCAGCGGCCAATACCTGGTTGACGCTATCGCGGCCTGCGGAGCCTGTCACACGCCAGAGGAT
>JAADYZ010000562.1 GCA_010092775.1 Chloroflexota bacterium | reverse complement strand
GATAGATCGTGAACAGTCAGGATGCTGCGGGTGCCGGGCCGCAGCGGCGGTAAGGTGAAATCGGTGGCGTGGAATAGATCAACAGGGCCGGTCCAGCTTTCGATCGGAAGGGGCAGGCGCAGCCGATGCCACAGGCGCAGCAGCCAAACTGGTGATACGCGGGTTGTGCGCCACTCGAAATTCGGACCGAGTGGAGGGAGAGAATCGATGGG
This sequence comes from Chloroflexota bacterium, assembly GCA_010092775.1. Taxonomy (GTDB): domain Bacteria; phylum Chloroflexota; class Anaerolineae; order Aggregatilineales; family UBA3940; genus TC-71. The sequence goes on along the minus strand of JAADYZ010000562.1, from coordinate 6,012 downwards.
CGAGACGCCTGCTCCAAACAGCTTGTACTGGCTAGCCGAATCATACTGTGCCAGCGCCCTGATCAACTCGCGGGTATAGCGCCCAATCCCCCCACCCTGGTGTAGGGCGGCGCTGAAGTCAATCGCGATGGTAGGCTGGGTCACGGCGGCTAGCCGAGCTACTCAACGTCGTTGTAGGTCCAATAACGATTGACGAAGAAATTCCAGAACATCACGATGACCACCGCGATGATCAAGGCCAGATTCTTGCCGATGCGGAATGCGGCATCCGGGCCCAGGAAACTGAGGAAGTCTGTACCCAGGCCGGGCAGGGCCACAGCGACGAGCTCGGCCAGCGGCTCAGCGGCGATTTCCAAGATCGGAATACGGATCAAGATGCCAACCACGTTGACAAAAAGGAAGGTGAAGAACTGGTTGAAGATCGACTTGGAGCGTGAGTCGGGGTAAGTCCAGTAGCGATTCCAGATGAAGTTACTAGTAATGGCTGCCAGGAAGCCGATCGCGCCGCCCAGGCCAATGAAGGACATGCTCAGGCCGAAAGGCAGGCCAATCGTCAGGTCTTCGGGCAGAATGGACCACAACAGATTGGTGGTGCCAAAGTCAACCACAAAGCCGATCGCTCCGACCACCGCAAACTTGATGAAGCGGCGCATCTCTTTGTGGATGATCAATTGCTGCATTGGCTGCGGTAAGACCCCTACCGCCCTAAAGAATAGCGATGAAAGCCCTGTCTTAGACTCAGCCAGCGCAGCCGCGCTTTCGGGCAGGGTCAGGTTTTCTTCAGCAGTTAGCTCGCTCATAATTCGGACTCACTTGATTCAACCAGGGATGGTTCAGCGGACGGGCTGGCCATCAAGACCAAACAGGATAACACACCGAGCAGCAAGCCGATGTGGAGATGAAGATTGGCGACGTAAAGCTTATCGACTAAATGGTGGACCGTTAGATGCGCCCAGCTACCTAGCAGGCCGACCGCTAGCATGCGGGTCCATAGATCACTGCGACGGCTGACGCCCCAGGTGAGCGCGACAATCACAGCCCATAAAGCCAGGTAAGCAAACAGCCCCAGTATACCGATTTCGGCCAGCAAATTCAGGTAAAAGTTGTGTGCGTGGCCGAGCGGCTGCGGCCAGTTGAGCAAGCCATAGGCCGGGTAGACAGCATTGAAGTTGCCAATTCCAACGCCGATCAGCGGGTGGCTGCGCGCCATTTCGGTGGCGGCTTGCCAATGAGCAAAGCGCTCGATCACGGCGTAGTTGGCATCGTTAATATCTACACCGCGCACATCGATGATTTGGATGAACTCAGTGAAGCCTGTCAGGCGGTCAGCGATGGCGGCGGGCAGCAATCCAAATTGATAGGAAAACAGACCTAGCCCAACAGCGACGAGCACCAGTAATGCGCCCAGCGGCCAGCGGCGTGGCCAGGCAAAGAGCAGTGTCGTAGCTGCGGCTGCAAACCCGATCCAGGCCCCGCGTGACCATGACATCAAGAGGGCGGCTAATAACAATCCGGCCAGTGCCCCGAACGCGATCAACCGTAAGAAGCCAACCGTGAAACTGTGCGCGACGAGAGTTTGAAAGCGCAGAGGTTGTTGATCTTGGAGGTCGGCCAGCAAGGGGCGCAGCCAGGCTTCTAGTGCCGCCAGGCTCAAGGCGATGGCAAGCGGCAGCAGTAAACCGAGGAAACCCCCGTAAGGATTGGGCTGCTCGAAGGAGCCGTAAGCGCGGTAGAACTGCCCGCCTAGGATTTCGAAATGCTGAGGCCCATCTCCGCGCAAGCCAAACTGCCACACACCGACCAGGGCCTGTGCCGTGGCCGCCGCCAACACTAAGCCAATGAACAGCCACATGCGCTGTTGGCGGCGTTCGCCTTCACTCAGGTTGACCACCAGCCACATCATGATGATGAGCTGCCCCCATTTGATCAACTCGGTGAGGGCTTCGCCAGCCGACAGCGCATTCAGCAGACTGAGAGACGACACGCCAACAAAGGTCAAGAGCGGCGCATTGAGTGGGCTGTGCGGCAGGACCAATCGACGCTGCTGCAAGGCATGTAGTAACCAAGCCCCCAGCGTAATGATCAGCGCGATTTGCCCCAAGTCGAGCGGCAGCGCGGGAAAGAAGAATTCGGTCGCCGGTTTGGTTGGCCCCAAAACTACCGCGACGCCGATTCCAACCGCCGGATCGATTAGCGTGGCGACGGTCAGGAGGGCGATCAAGATCAACAAAGCTGCCCACGCTGTAGGAAGTTGAATGATCAACAGACCCAACAGCAAAGCCAGGGCTGCCAGGATGACCTGCGACCAACGCGGGAATCCTCCGGATCGGTCGAGCCAGAAATCGAAAGGACTACTTGCTGACCTGAACATGCTGCCGGAAGTACTCCACAGTGCGATGCAGTCCATCGTGGATGTCTATAGTCGGTTGCCAACCAAGGATGGTCTTGGCGCGGGTGATGTCGGGCTGGCGGGTTTGCGGATCGCCTTTGATGCGCTTGTTCTCAAGAAAGACGATGCCTGCCGGATTCCCAGTGATCTCGTTGACGATCTTCGCGAAGTCTCGAATGTTGACCTCATGCGGATTGCCAATGTTGACCGGCAGATTCTCCTCCGACATCAAGAGACGATAGATGCCTCCAACCAAGTCATCCACATAGCAGAAGCTGCGCGTTTGCAGGCCATCACCGTAAATCGTGAGTGGCTCATGGCGGATCGATTGACCGATGAAGTTCGGGACGACTCGACCATCGTCCAGGCGCATGCGCGGGCCGTAGGTATTGAAGATACGCACAATGCGCGTGTCAACGCCGTGTGTGCGATGGTAGGCCATCGTCATCGATTCGGCGAAGCGCTTAGCTTCATCGTAAACGCCACGCGGCCCAATGGTATCGACGTGCCCCACATAGGATTCGTCCTGCGGATGAATTTGTGGGTCGCCGTAGATTTCGGATGTAGAGGCTAGCAAAAAGCGAGCACCCTTGGACTTAGCCAATCCCAGTGCTTTGTGAGTGCCCAACGCACCAACCTTCAAGGTTTGGATTGGATATTTCAAGTAGTCATCGGGGCTGGCTGGCGAGGCGAAATGCAGCACCGCGTCCACTTGGCCTTCGACGTAGATATAGTTAGTGACATCATGCTTGATGAACAGGAAGTCATCCCGCCCAGCCAGATGCTCAATGTTGCGGGTTGAGCCGGTGATCAGATTATCGACAGCGATGACGGAGTGACCCTCGCTCAAGAAGCGATCGCACAGGTGTGAGCCGAGGAAACCGGCACCGCCGGTGATCAATACGCGCACAGGAGGACCCCCTTTCTGCTTTTAGCGGGTGGCTGAAATCGCAGGCGACGATTTTAGCGGATCAATCGGCGCATGACCATATGAGATCAGGTCGATCGCTATGCGCTTTGGTCAGTCTGGCGTTTGAGTTCAGCCTCGAAGACGCCAAATGCCTGCGCACCCCACAGACACATCACGACGTGTTGCAGCGAGGTCTGGTCCGATTTCAGGTCGTTGATGATCTCCGCCAGCATCAGTTCAGCGCAGCGATCTATTGGGAAGCCGAATACCCCGGTTGAGATGGCGGGTAAGGCGATCGAACTCAAATGGTTCTCCGCCGCAACGTTCAGGCTCCTCCGCGTAGCCGAAGCGAGCAGCGCGTCAGCGTCAGGGTTGCTGGCACGTGGCCCCACTGCATGGATGACATGGTTGGCGGGGAGATTCCCTGCGGTGGTGATCACGGCATCGCCCACCGGGCAGTGCCCGATCTGGTCGCATTCGGCCTGAATGCTGGGGCCACCCCGCCGCCGGATCGCCCCAGCTACACCCGAACCGAGTTGGAGATGTTTGTTGGCTGCGTTGACGATGGCGTCTACGGGTTGATCGGTGATGTCACCGTCGATCAATTCGAGCGTGCGGTTATGGATTGTCACTTTCATCGTGGGTCTCTCCTTCCGGATGTGCGTCGATCTGCGCCAGGAGCCCCAGCGGCAAGCTGAACAATAAGGCCAGATCTATGGCGAAATGCGGTTCATCGACCAGCCCATGACCAATTAAAGCGGCCATGCTGGCCATCAATCCAATCACAAGGGCGTAGCTATCTTGGTCCAGCCCCTTGAGTCGCTGTTGAGAGGCCTGTGCCATCCGCCAGAACGCGATCTGCATCCAGACCCCAGCCGCCAAGCCGACCAGGCCCAACCGCGCCCAATAGTTCAATAGAAAGTTGTGTGGGTGACTGAGATCAGGTTGTTCCCATGCAGCGGGAAGAATGTAGCTGCCCCGGTATTCATACAAAAATTGATCCAACCCGACACCCGTTATGGGGTGATCCGCCAGCAGTTGGGCGCTGCTCTGCCACAGTTGCAGTCGCAGAAAAGTTGAGCCGGTAGTTGGGTCGAACAATTCGCTGAAGCGCGGTAGTTGACTGAGCGGGATCAGCGCGAGCAGCAAGGCCACCACCCCGCCGAGCACGATAAGCAAGCCGGTACGCCCGAGCCATACGATCGTGACCAGGCCAAGCCCCGCCGGAACGCCGAGCAGGATCGCCCCACGCGAGAAGGTCAGGACCGTCGCGATGGCGATCAGCAGGCCCGCTCCAGCGTAAAGCCAGCGCCGCCGTCCTGGGCTGGCCAGCACCGCAATCGCAGCGGCCAAGGGCACCAGCCGACCCAAAAAGAGTCCAGCACTGTTAGGCGAATTGTAAATGCTGCGGATGCGCAGGCTGCCCCCTTCGGCTGTGATCAGTCCGACTCCTGCGGCAATCTGATACAGGCCAATCAGCGCGACGATCGTGCCCGTCAGCATGAGCAAATCGACAATGCGCCAACGCTCTTCTTTGCTGAGTGGCAGCGTGCGCAGGGCCAGGTAGAGCACGAGCGGCTCAACAATCGTCTGGCGCAGTTCAGTCACTGCCACACCGAGCAGCTCAGCCCAACTCAGCGAAACGAAGGAAATCAGAACGAACAAACCGACCGCCTTGTCGAGGCCGGTCAAACTGGCCCACAACGACCTTAGGCTGGGCCAACCAATCTCCTTGCGCTGCGCTATGATGTGGATCGCCCAGGCAGCTAAAGTCAGCAGACTGATGATCTCGACCATGCTGAAGGCGCGATCAAATAGCGGGCGCGGCCACAGATAAAAGGGCGCAAACAATATGATCAGCGCCAGACCTACCGCCGGACGGGTGTAAATCAACACGAACAGCAGCAGCAGCGCCACCAGCGTCAGGATCAGCCAGGGCGAAAAATAGACGACGCCTGCCGTCAACGTGGTGATCAGTAAGGTCGGACCATCGCCCAAGCGGCGCAGCAGGTCGGGCAGCAACCCACCCCAGGTGATCGCCGCCCCGAGCCACACGGCCAATGCCGCCGCAATCGATAGAACCAGATGCAGGCCCTCGGATAGCCGTGCCTGAATCCACTCGGCAGGGGCCAGCAGCGACGGCCATTTCACCTCCCGCCCCTCACGTATGGCGACGGCGAGCAGGCCGAGCGCCATCAAGCTGAACGTGATGACGAAGAGGTTCGTGGCCCCAATAGGCTGGCGCTGCCCCACTACAAATCCAATCAAGGCCCATTGATCCCAACCGCGTGCAGCCTGAATTTGAGCCGTATTGACCTCAGCGGAGGGTAGGCCTTGCGCAATCGCTTCGGTGACGATCTGTGGCCTGTAGTCGGCGGAGGTCAGGACCAGGTAGCTGCCGTTCAAGCCAAGATCATCATTGTCGTTGTACTCCTCTGGTAGTATGGCGGAAGGTTCGTCGTTGACGCTCACATACAGATAGGCGCGATAGTTATCACGACGTAGGGCTAAGCCCAGGCTGTCGCCATGAAAGTCGACCTCAACCGTGCTGTCGCCGTTCTCGACAATGTCTGCGCCAAGCTCCGAGAATTCCCATAGGCCGCTGAAGTCGGCTGCGTCCGGGCTGGCAGGGTAGAAACCAGGCCACAAAGCGCTGTTGATCTCAGTTGATGCAGCAGCCAGTTGATCGACCAGCAGCGACAGATTGCCGCTC
>JAADYZ010000111.1 GCA_010092775.1 Chloroflexota bacterium | reverse complement strand
CTGCAACCCACTGACCTATGATGTCTATTTTGGCGCAGACGACAATCCAACTTATGCAGGATCGGTGATCAACTCGCCGGAACTCCGGCCTGCTGAACTGAATGAACAGCAGACCTATTATTGGCGGGTTGAAGTGCTCGACCGGCAGGGTGACCGCAGCAGCGGACCATTATGGCGCTTTACAACTGGCGTTGACGATGCTCAAAGCGTCTTCCCCGATGCCCCACCGACCTGGCTGGAGCGGCTGCGGCAGAACTGGTTGGTTGCTTTGAGCCTGATGATTGGTCTTGCAGTGGCCGTAGCGGCTGCCCTGGTCACCCAGCGACAGAAACCTCTGCCACATGACCTGAGCCGCCCGCGCAATGCCAGCCAGCCCGACGACGTGCCAGACTGGTACAGCAATCAAGACGTGGACTAGCTACCACTATTCACCCTGACCAAGCGAATAGCCTGCTTCGCCATCAAAGGTGTAGAGGTTTTCGGTCTTGATGCAGTCCCAACCGGCTGCATCTGCGCGGGTGAGCAGGTTGATGACCTGGCCTTGGGTAATCGTGTCGACACCATCTGCGACGAAGCGGCAGCGCCAATGATCGGTGCGGAAGGTTTCGGGCTGACCACCTGGCCAGACTTTGACCCCGCGATTGGTGATCATCTTGAGCTTCAAGCCATCTCCGTTGATCTGGCTCAGGCGTCCGCCAATCGCGTCAGGGTCACGCTCACCTTCGCTCCAATCGATAAATAGGTCAACACCAACGAGCTGCTTAACGGTATGGATAGCCTCATCAATTGCTGATGAAATTGGCTGTTGATCCACTGTATCGGCGTAGCTCACCGGCTTAAGGGTTTGGGGGACTTCACCCAGGCGCTCTATGATGGCATCGGCCAACTCATCTGTGCTGGCCCAATGGGTGCTGTAGGTCTGGTTGTGGATGTCGCCGGTATGGATGCCGTCTTCAAGGGTGCGCAGCCAGGCATTGTGGACCTGTTCGGCGGCTTCAGTGTGGCTGATGTGGACCAACATCATAATGGCACCGAGCAGCAGTCCAGAGGGGTTGGCAATACCACGCCCTGCGATATCTGGTGCGGAGCCGTGGACGGCTTCAAACATAGCGACCGTCTGCCCGATGTTGGCCGAACCCGCCAGGCCGACCGAGCCGGTCAACTGGGCGGCGATGTCTGAGACGACATCGCCATAGAGGTTGGGCATCACAATCACATCGAAGGCTTCTGGCGTCGTTGCGACTTTGGCGGCACCAATGTCGATGATCCAGTGATCATGTTCGATGTCTGGATACTCCTCGGCCACCTTGTCAAAGAGCCGATGGAAGGTGCCATCGGTCAGCTTCATAATGTTGTCTTTGGTGAAGCAGGTCACCTTCTTGCGCTCGTTGCGCTTCGCATATTCGAAGGCGTAGCGAATGACCCGTTCGCTGCCCGGACGGCTGATCAGCTTGAGGGCCTGATAGACCTCCTGAGTCTGGCGATGCTCGATGCCCGCGTAGAGGTCTTCTTCATTCTCCCGCACGATCACCAGGTCGGTGGCCGGGTAGCGCGTAAAGACAAAGGGATAATAAGCGCGTACCGGTCGCAAGTTAGCATAAAGGCCGAAGGTTTTGCGCATGGTGACGTTGATGCTCTTGTAGCCGCCGCCCTGTGGGGTGGTAATAGGGGCCTTGAGCAGCACCCCGGTGGCGCGGATTTTCTCCCAGGCGCCTTCTTCGATGCCGGAGGTATTACCCTCTTCGTAGACGGTCTTTCCCACGCGAATCTCGTCGATTGCCAAGTTGGCGTCAGCAGCGTCTAGAATCTTGAGGCAGGCGTCCATAATCTCGGGCCCGATGCCGTCGCCACGCGCTACGGTGATCGGCGTTTGACTCGTCATAGATTGCTCCAATCTGGGGTGGGTCGATTTGTTTGATGATAACCTGTGTGATCAGGCGTTCAAAATTCGCCAGCCAGATTATGGGCTGCGCGGATCGGTTCTGGCAGACGGTAGCGTCCAGTGCAGGCCAGGGCGAATTCACGAGCGCTGTCGATCGTGGCCTTATGTCCGGGCGAGATATAGACCGGCTTGACATTCTTTCGAGTACGCAAGATCACACCGATCTGTTCGCCACGATGGGTGACTGGGGCATAGTCGCCCTTATTTGCCCCAGGCTCGGCATAATCGCCCAGGAGATGCGTCTTGCCGCAGCCGATGGTGGGGGCATCCCACCACAGGCCAATGTGGCTGGCGATTCCGATGCGGCGGGGATGCATAATCCCCATGCCATCGAAGATGTAGACATTGGGGCGCTGTTGGAGTTTTTCATGCGCTTGCAGGATGACAGCCCCCTCGCGAAAGCTCAGCAGGCCAGGGATATAGGGAAAGGGCGTGGGGATGGCAGCGGTGACACCTTCAACTGGTTCAAGCGCGGGAAAAGTCAGCACGGCAATGGCAGCGCGGCTTGTGCCATCTTTGACGCTGACATCGACGCCCGCCACCAACTCAATCGTGTCAAGGTCAAGTGGGGTGTTGACATCGACCTGGCTGGCGAGCTGTGTTTGCAATTGCTTGGCGTCGGTGGGGCTGAGGTCCCAGGCGTGTGGTATTCCGTCCATGTGGCTATTATCAATCACGCTGGACCGGAATTCAAGCACAGGCTACAATTCAAGCCATGACGCACTTTCAGGTGGCCTTCACAACCTTTCATGATGAACCCCAACTCAATAAGGCCGACGAGCTAGGCGCTGAAGCGCTGGCTGCATTTGGTGTGCAGGTCTCAGCGGTCGTGTGGGATGAAGCCGATGTGGATTGGTCCGCATACGATGCTGTCGTTCTGCGGGCCTGTTGGGATTATCATCGTAAGCGACCGCAGTTTATGGCGTGGCTTGAGCAGGTCGATCAGGATACACAGTTGATCAATCCGCTTGAGACCGTTTTGGGCAACATGCACAAGACCTACCTGCGTGAGATGGAGCAGCAGGGCGCTCAGATTCTGCCAACCGTTTGGCTCGAGGCTGGTCAAGAGCTTGATCTGGCGGCCTTGCTTGAGGAACAAGCTTGGGATCAGGTGGTGATTAAGCCGACGGTTAGCTTATCTGCGGAGAACACCTGGCGTAGTTCGCCTAGCCAAGCTGCTGAGCATCAGGCACGGTTCGCCGACCTGCTGGCTACACGCGATATGATGGTGCAGCAGTTTGCACCGCACATTATGGATGAGGGCGAGTACTCGCTGCTGTTCTTCAATGGTGAGAAGGCGGTCTACAGCCACACCTCACTTAAACGGCCTGCATCCGGGGATTTCACCATCCAGAGTGGGACCTGGTCAGGCGTGCCGACCGATGCGGATATGCTGGCGACCGCCTGGGAGATTATTAACCTGATTGAAGGCGATTGGGTGTATGCACGGGTGGATGGTGTACGTCATCAGGGGCAGTTTGCTTTGATGGAACTGGAATTGATCGAACCATATCTTTACCTCGAAGATCACCCGGACGCTGCACAGCAGTTCGCGCGCGCCTTACGCAGCCGTCTCTAAACCTCCCTTAAGCAACGATAGGGCCTTATCATGTTCGAAACGTATCAATCCCCCTTTACCTGGCGTTACGGCAGCGATGAGATGCGCCAGTTGTGGTCGGAAGTGGAAAAGCGCCGCCGCATGCGCAAGCTGTGGGTGGCCCTGGCTGAGGCGCAACAGGTCGCAGGCTTGGTAACGGAAGAGCAAGTGGCTGACCTGAAAGCCCACGTTGACGATATTGACATCGAACGCTCGCACGAGATCGAAGTAGAGATTCGGCACGATGTGATGGCCGAAGTACGGGCCTATGCCGAGCAGTGCAAGGTGGGTGGCGGCATTATCCATCTGGGGGCTACCAGCATGGACATTACCGATAACGTGGCCGTGTGGCGTCAACTTGATGCGCTGACCCTGATTCTAGGCAAACTGAGCGAGCTGCTAGAGTTGTTCACTGAACGGATCGAAGCCTGGGCCGATGTCGTCACAATTGGCTGGACGCATCTCCAGCCCGCTGAGCCAACCACAGTGGGCTATCGACTGGCCCTGTATGCCCAGGACCTGCTGGCTGATGAGCGTGACCTGCGTCGCATTCAGCGAACGATGCGGGCCAAAGGCATCAAGGGGGCGGTGGGTACGGCGGCTAGCTATCATGAGCTGTTGATCGGCACTGGGCTGACACCGACCGATTTGGAACTGCGGGTGATGAGTGCGGTTGGCCTGGATACCTTCCCGGTTACTAATCAGACCTACCCCAGACGGCAGGATCGCGTGCTATTGGATGCCTTGGCGGGTCTGGCTGGGACACTCTATCGTTTTGCCTTTGACCTGCGTGTCTTGCAAAGCCCAGCCTATGGTGAATGGTCGGAACCATTTGGCAAGAAGCAAGTCGGATCGAGCGCGATGCCCTTTAAGCGCAACCCAATCAACAGTGAGAAGCTGAATAGCCTGGGCCGCTATGTGGCCAGCTTGCCCAACGTGATGTGGCACAACGCGGCGCACAGCCTGCTGGAGCGGACACTTGATGATTCCGCTAACCGGCGCTCTGTGACCCCGGAGGCCTTTCTGGCTTTGGATGAAATGCTGCGCGTCAGCCTGAGGGTGCTGCGCGGGCTGGAAATTGATGAGAGGCGTATCACCGAGAACATGGCCCGCTACGGGGTCTTCGCCGCTACAGAGCGTGTGCTGATGGCACTTGGGCGCTCTGGAGCCGACCGTCAGAACTTCCACGAGATCATTCGTGACCACAGCATGACGGCCTGGACAGCGGTGCAAAGCGGACAAGCCAACCCACTGATCGATCTATTGGCGGCTGACGAGCAGATCAAGACCTGGCTGGACGAGGACGAAGTCCGCGACTTGATGGATGCCTCAACGTATGTTGGCCATGCACCCGCTCGGGCACGCCAACTGGCTGCGCTGATCATCACTCGCCGCGTTTCTCCTCTTGCCTAACTAGGAACCTGTCGATCTCGGTTGGCGGCATGTCGAGACCACTGGCTATAATAGGCATCCCACTACATCCATCCATCAAGGCCTTGCTGGGGCCCCGTCGATCTAAGATTTGTAAAGTTATTCAGTTGATGAGTTGGTATTTGTGAGTGCTGTAGACGAAATCAAAGCGCGAATAGACCTGGTTGACTTGATCGAAAGCTCAGTCGTCCTCAAGAAGACTGGGAAGAATTATAAAGGATTGTGTCCATTCCATCAGGAGAAGACCCCATCCTTTGTCGTATTTCCAGAATCACAGCGCTATCGTTGTTTTGGCTGTGGGCGTGGTGGCGACATCTTCAACTGGATGATGGATCGTGAGGGGATGGACTTCCCCGAAGCCCTGCGCAGTTTGGCGGAACAAGCCGGTGTCACACTGGACGATTTCAGTCCGCAGCAGCAGGCTGCCTACGAAGAAGATGAACACCTCCGAGCTGTTCTCACCGAAGCGGCTGGCTTTTTCCACCGTTTGCTTACCGAACATGAATGGGGACAGCAGGCTCTCGACTATGTACGTGGACGCGGCCTCTCTGATGAAACCGTCGCGTTGTTCCAGATCGGCTATGCACCTGACAGTTGGGATGTGACCTCGCGCTATTTGATCAAGGAGGGCTTCAGCGAAGATGACTTGATCAAAACCGGCATGCTGGTCAGCCGCGATGATGGCCGAACCTATGATCGTTTCCGCGATAGGCTGATCATTCCGATCCGCGATGATAAGGGCCGGACGGTCGGATTTGGCGCACGTGCTCTGGCCAAGGATGCCAAGCCCAAATACATCAATTCGCCTCAGAACCACCTCTTCGACAAGAGCAAGCTGCTCTTTGGTTTATCTGAGGCACGCCGCCGCATCCGTGAGACGGAGACGGCCGTCATCGTTGAGGGTTACATG
>JAADYZ010000110.1 GCA_010092775.1 Chloroflexota bacterium | reverse complement strand
CCATCTGATATTCCCAGACGTGGTCGGCGAAGGCCAGGCCACTCTGCGGCCGCACACGGTCCGATTCATTGCTGACTTTGATCAGCAGCGGGCGACGTTCCAAGACAGCCACATCATCAACAGGCAAGCCGGTTAACGGGTTGACGTTTTCCGGGTAGCCGGTCGGCCCATAAGGGCCTGGCAAAGGTGTTGCGGTCGGCGTGCCGCCTGGTTCAGGGGTGGCCGTTGGCGCAGCGACCGGTTGATCTTCAACGGCCGCCTCCTGCGGAATGGGCGTTTTGGTGGGCGTAGGGGTCACGGCTGGCTGTGGGGCACAAGCAGCCAGAAGCAAGACGACCAGACCCAATAAGGTGAGCAGACGAAAGTGAGCCAAGACCATGCGCATCGCGGTGTCCTCGAAGTGATCTATCCAAACTAAGCGGCCAGACTGTAACAGGCAAGTCACAATTTGTCATATCGGGCGGTTGGTTGTCAATCCGGCTGACCAGTGTACCGAAGATCACGACCCGGGGCCTATGCGAACTTTTGCGCAATCATCCACTCAAGGCCGCAAGCGTCGACGAACCAGGCTGCGTAGATCGTCCAGCAAGTCTTGACTGCTGGTTGTCCCCTTGTTGAGGGTGCGTTGGACGTAGCCGTTGAGGCGGTTGCGATCCTGAAGGTTGAGGTCTTTGGCCGTGATCACGATGATTGGTACATCTTGCCAAGTCACTTGGCTGCGTACAGCCTCAAGAAACTCAAAGCCATCCATCACGGGCATCATCAAGTCCAGGATAATGACGTCTGGCTGGATTTGCGCTAGTTGATCGATACCGTCTTGACCATGTTCTGCTTCATACACCATCCAGGATTCGGAACTAAGCGTGTCTCGCATCATTTGGCGCACACTTGGATCGTCATCGATCACCATCGCGATGCCGATGGCGTCGTCCTCGGAGACGAAACCGCGGGGATGATATCGACGTAGTACGCTAATCAACCGGCGTGAGTCGACCGGCTTCGTCAAGTATTCAGAGGCACCCAGCGTGAAGCCTAGATTTCGTTCCCCGACCATAGTCAGCATAATCACTGGGATATCAGCAGTGGCGGGGTCCTCCTTGAGCGCACTGAGCACCGCCCAACCATCCATCCCCGGCATCATCACATCAAGTGTGATCGCGTCGGGTTGGTAGTCTTTCGCCATGCGCAGGCCATCTTTGCCAGTGGGTGCAACCAGGACCTCAAAGCCTTCCAAGGTCAGGTTGGTGATGATTAACTCGCGGGCGTCGGCGTCATCGTCGATGACCAGCACGGTGCCAGCGCCCTCACGGATTGCCTCGACGACGCTGTCGGGCAATTCAGGGGCTTGGAAGGTATCGGCGGTATGGGGGACCTCAACGGGGAGGCGAACCGAAAAGGTAGACCCCACCCCCCGTTCACTGGTGGCGTCGATGTCGCCGCCCATCATGCGGCAGAAGCGCCGACTGATCGACAAGCCGAGGCCCGTTCCGCCATACTTTGACGAAGTTGAGCCGTCCGCCTGCATGAATTCATCAAAGACGCGTTCCAATTGACTGGGTGTCATGCCGATCCCGTTGTCCTTGACGATGATCGTGATCCAATCTTGCCCATCCTGCGTGCTGCGCTTCGCGCTCAGGGTGACGGTGCCGTTCTCCGTGAACTTGGCTGCATTGCTCAACAGATTGAGAATCGCCTGGCGTACCTTCGCCATGTCCGCGTTGATGCGGCCCAGGTCCTTGGGCACCTGAAGGTCCAGCGTGTTGTTGTTACGGATCATCAAAGGATAGACGGTCGAGGCCAATTCCTGCAGCAGGTGGCCAATGTTGAAGCGCTCTAGATAAAGCTCCATACGGCCAGCTTCGATCTTAGAGATGTCGAGCACATCGTTGATCAAAGAGAGGAGATGCTGGCCATTCTGATTAATGCGGGAGAGCCGGTCGTGCTGGCCATCGCTTAGGTCACCGTAGATGCCGTTTAACATCAGGTCGCTGTAGCCGATGATGGCGTTCAGGGGTGTGCGCAGCTCATGGCTCACGTTGGCCAGGAAGAGGCTTTTGGCTCGGTTGGCTTTCTCGGCCATCTCTTTGGCTTCACGCATAGTCTCGCGTGCCGCGATCCGCTCAGTGATGTCGCGGAACATGGCCGTATAGAATACGTCTTCACCGACGCGCGCTTCCGTCAAGGCGACTTCCATCGGGAAGCTGCTGCCGTCTGCCCGATAGCCTGTCATTTCCTCATACTGATCGTCCTGAGCGAGGTCTTGCAGCAAACGTTCCGTGTCGCCACGCGCTGAGCCGTCAGTCTGGTTCTGGCCAAGCAGCACGCTAATTGGTTGGCCCAGCAATGAGTCCGCGGAGTAGCCGAAAATCGCAGTCGCTGCCGGGTTCATGGCGCTGATCTCCAGGCTGGTGCGTGGAAAGACCACAATGCCATCCATCGCAGAGCGCACGATGGACTCAGTGCGCAGCACGGTCGCCTCTAGCGCTTCCAGGACCGCGTTATAATGCTGGCCGATCTGACCGACCTGAGTAAATGGTTCGATTGGCACCCTCAGGCTGAGGTCACCTGTCTTGGATTGCTGATCCATCACCGTAAAGAGGTCCAACAGATCGGTGCGTGCGCCATGCTCAGAGACGTTCAAGCCAACCTCCTCGCCTTCGGCGGAAACGCGCAGTGGCGCAATACGATTGACGATCCTCAGGATCAGGTAGGTCACGCCGAAAGTCCAGGCGCCACACACCAGCACACCGAGAAGCTGCACGCCAAACTGCTCCGGGCGGCTCAGGCCCGTCCCGAGGAGGTCTGGCAGGCCGAACAGGGCGACTGCTAAGGTGCCCCACACCCCACCCCCCAGGTGCACTGGAATGGCGCCGACCGCGTCGTCGATTTTGAAGCGGATGAGCAGGGCATCGATTGCCAGGAAGATCAAGCCTGCAATCAAACCGATTAGTGCGGCTCCCGTGGTGGTCACAGCATGGCAATTGGCGGTAATCGCGACCAAACCGACCAGCGAGCCATTTACCGCCAGATCGACCTCAGCCTTGCCGCGCAGCAGCCAGCCAACGAACAGGGCTGAGAAGAGACCGGCAGAGCCCGAGATCACAGTGTTGCTGATAATGCGAATGACGTTCTCCGAGTAGGCCAGGGTGCTGCCGCCGTTAAATCCAAACCACCCAAGCCACAACAGCAGCACACCGACTGCTGCCAGGGGGACATCAGCCCCGGAAAAACGGCGCGCAGGGCCGTCTTTGGGAAAACGCCCTAAGCGTGGCCCCACAATCAACAAGATGGCCAGAGCACCCCAACCTCCGACGCTGTGGACGACACTCGATCCGGCGAAGTCGACAAAGCCCATAGAGGCCAACCAGCCGGTGGCCTCGCCCACTGCAATGCCGTTCCAGACCCAGTGGCCGAAAACCGGATAAACCAACCCTGAGATCACCGCGGAAATAATGATGTAGCTGAAGAAGCGCATCCGCTCGGCGATAGCACCAGACAGAATAGTGATCGCTGCGCCACAGAACATCACCTGGAAGATGAAGAAGACGAGTAAATCCACCCCATCGCGGTCATAGCTGACGAAGAAGGTTGATGTGCCGATCCAGCCGCTTTGGCTGACTCCGAACATCAACGCGTAGCCAAAGGCCCAGAACAACAGCGTAGAAACGGCGAAATCCGCCAGGTTACTCATTGCTGTGTTGATGTAGTTCTTATTGCGCGTCAGACCAGACTCAAGGCAGAGGAAGCCAGCCTGCATTAAGAACACCAGGCCAGCGCTGACCGTCACCCACAGCAGATCAATATTCATAGATGTGTACCCACGTCGTACTAAGCCTGTACCACTTAAAACGCCAAAGGAGCACCCATTGTAGCATGGATGCCAGACCAGCGCTGATCACAGCTTGCTTACGGATTCGGCATGATCGTGTGCCTTTTGTCGGCAAAAGCGATGACATGACACACCTGTGATGTCGGTTAAGATGACATATGATGGAGGTGAAGCATGTGCAGGACCTTAGCTCACCACGCCTGGTGAGATTGGAGTTGACAGTGATGGACTTTCGACCAGCCTATTTAGATCTACTCGATAGCGGCGAACTCGACCGACGTGTTCAGTTGGCCCACGAGCACCAACAGCAGTGCGATCTATGTGCTTGGATGTGCCATGCCAATCGCTTTGAGGGGCAGGTTGGATCGTGCCGGGCCCCCCGCGAGTTCTCAGTTGCATCTTACTTCCCGCACTTAGGTGAGGAAGAGCCGATCCGGGGTTGGCGTGGTTCTGGGACAGTCTTTTTCTCGCACTGTAATCTAAACTGTCAATACTGCCAGAATCATGAAATCGCCCATAGTGCGGTTGGCCAACCCACCACCTGTGAACGCTTGGTGTCGATCATGCTGAGCCTTCAGGCGGCAGGCTGTCACAATATCAACCTGGTGTCGCCGTCGCATGTGGTCGCCCCAATCATCGAGGCAGTCGCGCTGGCCGCTCGCATGGGCTTGACCATCCCTCTCGTCTACAACACGGGCGGCTACGACTCACCCGCTGCCCTTGCCCTGTTGGATGGCATCATCGACATCTACATGCCAGATATGAAGTACGGCGACTCAAGCGTAGCCAAACAATACAGCAAGGTTCCCCATTACTGGGAGAGCAATCAAGAAGCAGTGCGTGAGATGCACCGACAGGTCGGTGATCTTCGGCTGGATCGGAGTGGGGTGGCGCAGCGCGGGCTGTTAGTGCGGCATCTGGTACTGCCCGACGGATTAGCGGGTACAAACGACGTCATGCGCTTCCTGGCGGAGGAGATCTCCCGCGATACCTACGTCAACATCATGAGCCAATATCGACCCGAATACCGTGCGACCGCTCCTGAGTTTGCGCCTCTCAATCGACGTGTGCATTCTGATGAGGTGAGTGAGGCCTTTGATATTGCCCGTAGCTATGGTTTGTATCGCTTCGACGGCCTTGAGCAGTTAGCGGCACTTGCCATCTAAGCTAAGGGATGATCCCGCTCGAGCTGTTTCTACTAGCCATCGGCAGTTTCGGTTTGGGTGGGTTACTGCTCAGCTTGTATCTAGCAGGCGCACCCCGTCGGAAGCGCATGAACGAAGTCGCCAGTCTGGTAGGGTTGCGGGCTGGATTGGTCGGTGGCCTCAAAGGAGGCTATCGTGGCTATGCGATTCAGGTTGACGGTCAGGTCATTTTGGTGACCCTAACTGCCGACCCGCGTGAGCTCAGCCTGCGCCTGGTTGCCCACCAGATCAGCGATCTTGCGATGCCCGGTACCGCACTGAATCTGATCCCAACGCAAAGCGGCCATCCTGAGCTTGATGCGCGCTATGCGATTCGGTGCCAGCCAGAGGACCTCGCTCGCGAGGCTTTTGCTCAACACAGGGCCCTAGCAGAACGGCTGGCCGCCAGCCCCTTTGACATCATCGAGCTGGATGGCCAGCGTGGCCGAGTCGCCACCTTGCTCAACCCGGAGCATCGCGGCGTCGAGCGGGAAGAATTCAGACAGTTAATCGACCTCAGCGCAGACCTGGCCGATCTGCTCAATCAACACCGATAGTAAATCTCTTCCATTTCATCACGCAGACGCAAATAGCTGTCGTAGCGTTCCTCACGCAAGTCACCTGCCTCGACAGCGGCGCGGACGGCGCAGCCCGGTTCCTTTTCGTGGCGGCAGTCGGCAAAGCGGCACTGGCCAAAATAAGCCAGGATGTCTGGGAAATAGCCATCTAGTTCGGTCGGCTCAATATCATAGAGGCCGATCGCTTTGATTCCGGGTGTGTCGGCGATGTAACCACCCCCCTCCACCGGGTAGAGCTCCGGCGCAACGGTCGTGTGTCGCCCTTTTAGGTTGGCCTCGCTGATGGTTTGCACTGCCAGCCCCAAGCCGGGTTGGATGGCGTTGAGAAGGCTGCTCTTACCGACCCCAGACGGCCCGGTGAAGGCCGAAAGCTTCGCGATCAGGGCGCCGCGCAGCGTGTCTAATCCGATGTTTTCTTTGCCGCTGGTGTAATGCAGCGGATAGCCAAGCTTCTCGTAGACGGCGAATAGGCGTTGGGCAGCCTCCAATCCGATCAGGTCAACTTTGTTGGCCACAATGCGGATGGGAATCCGAGCGTGTTCAGCGATGACCAGAAAGCGATCTAACATGCGGAAGCGTGGATCGGGTTGGGTCACGGCGAAGACGAACAACACCTGATCGGGATTGGCGATGATCACCTGTTCGCGGTCAGGCAGGCGTGAGGAGCGGCGGCCTTCAGGTGCAGGGCGCTGCCGTGCAAACCAGCGCTCACGCGGCTCGACTTCTTCAATTAAGCCGGTGTAAGTGACCGTATCGTTCTCATAAACAGGCTGCAACGATACCAGAACACGGTCTCCAATGGCTACCGGATCCGTATTGAGCCGTTCTTGCAGCAGCCGTCCGCGCACCTGCGAGACAAGCGCCTCATGCGCTGCGGTCTGAACAGTGAAAAAACCACTCTGAGACTTGATCACCAGCCCTGGGACCAAGCCCTGCTCGTCCTGTTGGTCTGTCAAATATGCTGCTCCTATTGTTTTGTTTGACCGTACTCGACTTTGGGGGGCTTGTCAATTGCCCACTTACCATCGACTGTAACAGAGTCGATAGCTAGAGAGCGTATCGCGCTGAGGCGCGATGGGATACACTGATAGAGGTGTAGTTTAGGCATGGGAGAACTATGACAGACGCTGTTGTATTGGAACGCCCTGGTCAGATCGCGCTTGGTCGAATCTTGCTTCAGGTCGCCGATTTTGTCCTTATCGCGGCGATCAATGCCTACCTCGCTGGAACGCTCGCCTATCTGCTCTTATGGCGCTTGGGCGCCAATCCGCTGGGCCTGGCTGAGTTTGTTGTCAACTTCTTGCCCTGGCTGCTAAGCCCGTTTCTGATCGTTACATCGATCTCCCTCATCCGGCGCGACTGGCGGCGGACAGCCCTCTCTGGCGCTGTGGTGATCGTTTTTCTAGGCCTGTATGGTGGCTTGCTGCTGCCACAGGCCCCCCCTCGTTGTGAAGAGCCTTGTGTCCCGCTGCGTCTGATGACGCTCAATTCCGGCATTGGCATCAACAATGCCGATCCGGAGGCAATGGCCCAACTAATCAGCCGGGAACAGCCCGACATTGTGGCTTTTCAAGAGTTGGGCCGGTCCCAAGCGGATGTACTTGAGCGAGACCTGAGCGACGATTACCCTTACATTGCCTTCTTCATCGAAGGCGAGCGGGTGACTGGAACAGGCGTGATGAGCCGCTACCCTATCATCGACCAGCAGTTGATCTATATCTATACAGCCAATAGCCACATGCCGCATATGCGCACAGTCGTTGAGATTGAGGGGCAGCCCGTGACAGTCGTGAGCGCTCATCCACTGCCACCAGCCTTCGGAGGCGGCTATCGCTCGCGCACGCTGCCTGTGATGCCCGAACTCATGACGGAGATCGATGCGGACAAGCACCCGATCATCTTGATGGGCGATTTCAACATGACCGATCAATCACGTGACTACGCGTGGTTCATCGATCAGGGTTTTGTCGATACTTTCCGCGAGACGGGTTGGGGCTTAGGGCTGACCTTCCCCACCTTCAGCCGTTCGCACCGTCCGTTGCCGCCTTTGGTGCGCATTGATTACATCTGGGTGACCGACAGCTTCCTGCCTCAGCGCGCCTGGGTCGGCGATCACGTGGCCTCCGATCATCTGCCGGTGCTGGCCGATGTGCTGTTCGTCCCGCGCTAGCGGTATACTTCCGCTGAAGCTGGTCGAAGGAGCGACTCCGCCGATGGTCCAGGGCATTGATATAGAACAGGCACGCCATTACTACAGTGATGACGATCCGGTCCATGATTTCGATCATGTACTGCGTGTGACCGCCCTGGCGGTCAGCTTGGCTCAGCACGAAGGAGCCGACCTGGATGTCGTCCGCACGGCTGCGCTGCTGCACGACATTGTGCGGACGGCTGACCCCAATCATGTGAGCGGATTTGCGTTACAGTCCGATGGCGAGACCGATCATGCGGTGTTGGCGGGACGACGTACGCGCGAGATTCTGCAAGGCGCTGATCCCGCTTTTGTCGAGGCGGTCGTTCACGCCATTGAAGCCCATCGCTTCCGCAACGCCATCGATCCACAGACGATTGAAGCGCAATGCCTTTTTGATGCCGACAAGTTGGATGCCATCGGGGCGGTTGGGGTGGCGCGGGCCTTTGCCTACGCGGGCTTGCACAGGATGCCGCTGTGGGGCGAAGTCTCCAAAGACTACAGGCCAGGCGAAAGCGATGAAGCGCATACACCGCACCATGAGTTTGTGGTCAAACTCCAGACCATCAAGGACCGACTCTACACAGCATCAGCCCGCCGAATGGCTGCCGAGCGGCATGCCTTCATGGTGCGCTTTTTCGAGCAGATGGGCCGCGAAATCCGCGCACCGCAATCGCCACTTTCTTCCTCCAACACAGCTTAGACCACTTGTCTCGACTACGTATCCTATTGGCGCATATTGATTGGCGCAAGATCGGCCTGTTCGTCTTCAGCCTGCTGTGTTTCGTCTTCGCGCTTGAGCTGATGAAGGCCGGCGCGCGTGATTTACAGCGGCTTGTGTCGCGTTATCTGGTG
>JAADYZ010000109.1 GCA_010092775.1 Chloroflexota bacterium | reverse complement strand
GGTCATCAGGTTCCGCCTCAGCCAGCTCTTCGTCTTCGGCTGGTTCTGGCTCAACGACCGTCACCGCTGATGGATCAACGGCAACAATCACTTCCCCTCGATTGACCAGAGTATCACCCTGCTCCGCGATGGATGCGCTGATGGTATATTGGTCGGGTTCGCTGGCGCTTTGCCACAGGAATTGGATCAGCGAAAGGTCGCCTTCCTGGCGAGCGAGGCTTGCACCACTTGAACTCGTCACTTCCCAGATAATGGTTAGGGCACTCGGATCACCGACCTGCTGCTGGCTAAGGAAGGCTGTCACACCGTCAGCGGCGCGTGGCGCCGGATCGGGATGGGCGACACCATAGACGACTGCCCCAGATAGGCCATAATAGCGGACCCAGTCCAGCTTCTGGCTAATTGAACGGGCTGAGGCGAAATAGACGTAGTGGGTCTGTTGGTCGCTGTCGGTGTAGGTGAAGTAGTTCATGCCGACGGCTTGATCATAACCTGCCGAGGTGACCGGCCCAGTCAAGCGCAGTGCGAAGTCGCTGCCGGGTGCCAGTGGGCGATCCGGTGAGAAATAGCCCTCAACCGGGGTGACATCGCCAAACAGCCGGGTCGACTCACGGAAGCCCAGTGGGATCGCCTGATCATTTGAGAGATCGACGCTGAGGCCGTTAACCATCAAACCCAGTTTGTTGCGATCAACCAGATCAACGGCTTCGCCAAGTGCATCACGCACCGAGCCAGACGGCAAGTAGGCTTGAGGATGCGGCCCCGGTGCAACCCAGATGTGGTCAGCCGCCGTGGCCAAAGCCGGTAAATTGTAAGGTCCAAAATCGGTGCCGCTTACGACCACATGCACCTGCTGACCCTGTTCGGCTAGGGCTGTGCGTAGTTCTTCTACAAAGAGGGGGTAGTCGCTACCAGGAGCGAAATCGAGAACCAGACCATCATATTGGGCGGATACCCCCACCAGTCGCTCGATCAACGTAGTTCGAATGCCAGCGTCATCGTAGCTGTTGATACCACCTGAGCGGTTTGCAACAATAGGTAGAACCGTTGAAGCGTCAGCCTGAGCGGGCTGGCCGATGACCTCACCAGCGGCGTTGATGGTGATGCCTTCCGGCATGGCCAGGCCATAGGTACCCAATAAACCCTCACCGCCCGGCGTAACTACGAGGCCCATCTCTGGCGAGTCATCCGGGCTGACGCGCGCCGCCAGCAAATTCATTGACTGATCCGTCTCGATGCTGAGCACCTGACGAGCCGCGTCCTGCACGGCTGGTACAAAAATCCACTCCCCGGCGTCGGCATCCCAGGCGTAAACATCGAGCATGGCCAACGGCTCAGCCCCGTTCGGGATGGCCATCTCGATGGTTAGGGGAGCCTCACCGCGCACATCGATCTGGTAGACTGGGCTAAGTGCTTCCACTGTGGCCGGCAGTGCATCACGGGCGGTCACCCATTGGCGCCCGCCGCTGCCATCCATAAAGACGGCCTGGGGTAAGGTCTCAATCTGTACACGGGTCGTGCTGGCCGCGTCAGTCAAGATGACCGCCATTCCATCCGGATGGAGTGCCACCGGGTTAGCGGCATCGAGGCGGCTGAAGCCTCTGCCAAGCTGGGTGCTGGCCAGTACCACCAGCCCGACAACAATGATCAGCGCCATCAGGCCGCCTGCGCCAATCAATAGGATGGGCAGCAGGCTGCGCTTCTTTGGCGCTGTGGCTTGCTCACTTTCCTGGCGTTCGATCTCGGCGGGTTCTTCCGCTACCGCAGCCAGATCAGGTGCTGCGAGTGCTTGTGTGACGTTCAGTTGCTGCGTTTCGTTCGGGTCGCTTGGGATGGTTTGATCGCTCATAGACGCTTTTCGGCAAAGTTACGGGATGAATCGGGTTAGACCGCGCGGGATTCTACCGTGTTGAGCCGCTTGAGGGCAATCTGTCGTTTGGCGCATCAATTGCCCGCGCCAATCAAGATGCTCACTTCGGTCGGCCCTGTTTCGCTGGGATGGGCCGCAGTAAGCTATACTCACTTAGGCCGTTTTCTTCGCACTTCCACACTGGAGACCCTCCTATGCCTCACCATTTACTCGACGGAGATCACCCCGATCTCAATTCTGCCATCGATCTACTTGATGATTGGCTCGTGCATACCATGCATCTCAACCATCAGCCTGGCCTGGCCCTAGGCATCGTCCAAGATGGAGACCTGCTTTGGGGAAAGGGCTATGGCTACGCTGATCTGGCAACGGAACAGTCGGTTACGCTCGATACCCGCTTTCGGATTGCCAGCATCACCAAGACCTTCACTGCGACAGCCATCATGCAACTACGCGATGGTGGTCATCTCGGTCTGGATGATCCGGTCTCGCAGCATCTGGAATGGTTTAGTCTGCACTACGATAGTGCCCCCAAGATCACCATCCGCAACTTGCTGACGCATACCAGCGGTCTGCCTCGCGATTCGCACAAGCCGATGTGGACGGCCTATGAAGCGCCAAGTTGGGAGGATTTCAAAGAGGCCACGCAGAAGCGCCAGCCAACTCGGCCTCCTTATGACAAGTTTGCCTATAGCAACCTCGGCTATTCGTTGCTGGGTGGGATTATCGAAGCAGTGTCGGGTCAATCCTGGGCCGACTACGTGCAACAGAACATCCTAGACCCACTTGGGATGACCGAGACGCGCCCGGTTCCAGAGGAAGATGATCCGCTGCTTGCCAAAGGGTATTCTCGCTTTGACGAAGGTTACCAGCGTAAGCAACTGCCCTTCTTCTTGATGAATGGGTTTGAGGCATCGGCTAATTTCGCCTCTACCGTCAATGACCTGGTGAAATATGCCAAGTTTCATCTGAGTAAAGGTCAAACGCCTGTTCTTTCAGGCCACAGCCTGCGCGATATGCATCGTGTCCACTGGCTCTATCAGAAGTGGGATGGCGGCTACGGGCTGGGTCTGAGCCTGCGGCGGCTGAACGAGTGGGTGCTCAGCAGTCATGGTGGTGGCTATCCCGGCTACCTCACCATGTTCTCCGTGTGTCGGGAACATGGTTTCGCGGTTATCGTGTTGACCAATGCGCTCAATAGCAACCCGATCCAATACGTGGATCAAGCCTACAAGCTGGTCCTCCCACAGGTTATCGAGGCGACGAAGCCCGCCACACCTGAGCCTGACCCAGCCTGGCAGAAATACGTGGGCGTCTACGTTCAGGAGTGGGGTGTGACTAAAGTCGTGATCCGTGAGGGCAAGCTGCAAGTCTTTTCCCTGGACGCCATTGAGGTAGCGCCTACGATTTTGCAACCCACTGACGAAGCGCATGTGTTCATCATTGAAGAGGCTGGCCAGTCGAATGAGACAGCCCGCTTTGAACTGGACGACGAAGGCAAGGTCGTGAAGATGTGGGTCAGGAATGAGGTCACGCTTCGAAGGGAATAGAGGGGGTGGCTGCGGTCACCCTGCGATGATCCTGATTAAGCGCCAATCACATCTGGGGGATCTTCTCGTTCCGCGCCGCGAAATCGACTGCTTTGTCGATCCGCTTGGCACGAGTGCTGTCAGCCTTGGCCAGCTTGATCCAACGCAAGACGTTGCGCCGGTATGACGGGGCGGAGGCGTCGAAGTTCTCGGCAGCGGGCGGGTGTGATTGGAGGGCCTCAATCAAGTCATCGGGGAGAATGAGCGCGTCAACATCATCCATGAAGCCCCACAGACCGTTCCTCTTGGACGCTTCAATGGTTGCCAGCCCTGCTGGATGCATTCGGCCTTCACGCTCCAGGCGAGCTACTCGCTCTTTGTAGCTCTTGGCCCAGTACTGCGTCTGGCGAGGTGCGATCAACTGCATCGTGCGATCGCCGTCTAGCTTGCGCCGAATACCGTCGATCCAGCCGAAGCACAGAATTTCATCAAGGACCTCAGAGGTTGACACGTATTTATCGGCGATGTGCTTTTTGAACGTGACCAACCACACACTTTCTGCCTGCATGTGGTTGGCTTCTAACCAGGCGCGCAGTTGCGCCACAGATTCGATTTCGACTTGCGCGAAGTTCTCTGTCTTGGTCATGCGGAGTGGGCTTAGCTGCCCAGCCCACCCTTATCCCAGGTCGCTTTACCAGCTTCCACGAAGTAAGCGCCACAGGCGTCATCAATGCGAGCCGGACTGAGTTCAACCGGGACGCCTTCAAATTCGCACATGGCGATGATGATCTTGAGCAAGTCGCGCGGGTGGACCGCCTGGAGGGCACGGCCCGTCGAGCGGTACCAGCGCTGCAAGAGATGGATGAAAGCCTCTTTGTTGAAAGGGACTTTGTAGATGTTGCAAAAGAGCGTGAAAATCTGATAGAACATCCGCTCGTCCGGGCCGTCAACCAGCACCTTGATCTGGATACGACGCAGGAAGGCCTCGTCGGCCAGGTCGAGTGGATCGAGGTTGGTGCTAAAGACGATCAATTGGCGGAAGGGGATTTCCATCGTCTGGCCTGTGCGCAGCCGTAAGAAGTCGATGCCCGTTTCGAGCGGCACAATCCAACGATTGAGCAAGTCACGCGGGCGGACCTGCTGACGGCCAAAGTCGTCGATGAGGAACATGCCGCCATTGGCCTTCATCTGAAGGGGCGACTCGTAGAACTTGGCCGTTTCTTCATAACGCAGTTCTAGGGCGCTCATCTCAAGCTCACCACCGGCCATCACGATGGGCCGCTCGAACAGCCCCCAACGCGGATCGATATTCAGCTTGCCACTGCCGACGGAGCGCTTATCGAATTGAACCGGTTTATGGATCAGTGAGTCGAAAAGGTTGATCACATAGGTGCCGACCGAGACGGAGTAGGGCAGCCAGATGGGGTCGGTGCCTGCCAGAAGACTGGCAATGGCTTCTGCGATGGTGGTCTTACCGTTACCGGGAGGGCCGTAGAGAAAGAGAGACGTACCATTGTTGACAGCAGGGCCAAGTTGGCGCTCGAACCCCTCCGGCAAGATGAGGTGACCGAGAGCCTCCTGGAAGTCCTGCGGGGTGAGGCGCTTCTTATCTTTGGTTTGCATCATAACGGCACGGCTGTACTTTTCGACCGGTATGGGAGCCGGGCCAATGTACTGAGTCCGTTCGAAGGCCTCAGTCGAACGCTCGCGACCGTTGTCCGTCAGTTTATAGTTGTAGCTCATGCGGCCCATCGTACCAGCCGATGCAACTTCCACCATGTACTCGTTCTGCATCTGTGACAAAAAGTCGTCGAGTAGTTGCGGCCCGATCTTGATGATGTTGGAGATCTGCCGAATGGAGGCTTCGCCTTCTTGCGACAGAACGCGCAGCACCAAGTCTGTGACCAGGCTCAGCGGAATATCAAGTTCGTGGATGCTGGCTGGCTCGGAGATAAGGTCGAAAATATCGACGTCTTTTTTTTCAAGCACCTGATCAACCATAGCATTTCCTTCCGACGGATTGACCCAAAGACGAAATCGTGTTTAGCGAGGCACAATAAGCACTATCACGGGTGTGCCTGCTGTTAAGGTACAATAGTCTGGCATAAGTTGCAATGCCGTTTATGGGTCTGCAAGCCGTTGGTTTGGAATTGCAGCAGATCAGGGAGAATGCTATGCCTGACTCGCCATCGTCTCCGCCCGTCTGCGATTATGAAGGTTCGTCCTACCGCACGGATTTCTGGGAGGGGCAGGGACGTGACTATGAAGATCGCGTTGAACGCATCGCCATTCAGCGTTTGATGCCACAGGGCGGACGGCGTTTGATCCAGTTGGGGGCGGCTTTTGGTCGGCTGACACCTTTGTTCGAAGGCTATGAACAGATCGTGCTGTTGGATTATTCACGCTCTCAACTAGAGGAAGCCCGCCGCGAATTCGGCGACACAAAATACCGCTATGTCGCTGCGAACATCTATAACATGCCTTTCGTCGCGGGGTTGTTTGATGGCCTGACCATGATCCGGGTGCTGCACCACATGCAGGACCCAGCAGCCGCGCTGGCGGAGGTACGGCGCATCGGCCAGTCTGGAGGTGCCTTCTTGCTAGAATTCGCCAATAAGCGCAACCTCAAGGCAATCGGGCGTTGGTTGCTGCGCCAACAAGATTGGAATCCCTTTGATTTGGCGCCGGTAGAATTCGTAGAGTTGAACTTCGACTTTCATCCGCAGTATGTGCGACAGACCTTACATGAGGTTGGTTTTGCTCCGGGACGGAGTTTGACGGTCTCTCACTTCCGGGTTGATCTGCTCAAACGCAGCGTTCCAACTGGCCTACTGGTGGCCGTTGATAGCCTGTTCCAGTGGACCGGAGGTGTAGTGCAAGTTTCGCCCAGTGTCTTTGTGCGTAGTGCAATCGCAGGGAAAGACGAACCGGCCCCGGATGGCGCATTCTGGCGCTGCCCTTCTTGTGGCGGACATGAGTTTGAGGAGCGCAGCGATCGCCTCGTCTGCCAAAGCTGTGGGGCGCAATGGGCGATTGTGAACGGCGTATATGATTTCAAGACGCCGATCAGCGCATAGTTTGTTATTATAGTGTCGACACAAAGCGTCAACGTCCACGCGCGATGGAGGGATAGCGATCGTATGGCTTCGATGACCCAATCTGGGACACTCGTCGATCACCAGTTTTACAGCGGAGCGCTCAATCGGCATATGCGATTGCACGTCTACTTGCCGCCGCGCTTCCCGGACTACGGCGGACGCTATCCTACTGTTTATCTACTCCATCCCTGGGGAAAGACTGAACGCTTCTGGACAGACGCCCTTGACCTGCCAGAGGTCGCAGACCGATTGATCGACAGTTGGGCAGTATCGCCTTTCATCGCGGTGATGCCTCAGGGCGACAAGAGCTTCTTCATTGATGCCGCCGACCCGGCGGGCGATTTCAACATGATCGCACAGATGGACCCGGACTATTTCGAGGGAGCGCTCGACGGCTATGGCGACTACGCAGACTACCTGCTGAATGATGTTGTGCGTTTTGTCGAGCGCAGCTATCCAGTGCGGACGGATCGCGATGGACGGGCGATTGGCGGCATCTCAATGGGTGGGACGGGTGCAGCCATCCTGGGGATGTCGATGCCAGATGCCTTCAGCGCGGTCGGTATTCATTCTCCGCTGCTGTACTGCGAATCGTGCCATGCACCTCCCTGGATTTTCGGCCTGGCAGATCAAGCAGCCTTTGAGGCGCGTGATCCTCTTCATCTGGCACAGAAGCTCCATCCCAAGCTGGCGCCGCGCATCGGATTGGATTGTGGCCTTGAGGATGAGCGTTCCAGCTTGACGGCGGACCTGCATTATGCGCTGGTGGAAAACGGTATTCCGCATCACTATCACAGTCACCCAGGTGACTACAGCGTGGACTACTGGCGTGCTCACCTGCCCGAATATCTCGGATTTTACGCGGCTGAATGGTAATGATGTCTTCCAAACGATTTAGGTATGTGGCAGTCTGTCTCTTGGCTGGCCTGGTTTTGAGCGCCTGCTCATCGGCCTCGCCCTCCACACCAGTCGAAGCCTCCCTTCCTACCGCGAACGTCATCGTCGAAGACGCTACCCCCACCCCGACGCCGCGCCCACCAACCTATTGGAT
>JAADYZ010000561.1 GCA_010092775.1 Chloroflexota bacterium | reverse complement strand
TCCTCAAGCTGATTGCCCTGATCTCTCAAAAAGGCGGCATACGTTTCATGCGTAACTTCGAATTGATCGATGTAGAATGCGCTGACAAAGACCTCGCGCGTGGGGCCTTCCCATTCAAAGCCTTGGTCCGGGCAGATACTGCTTTCCGCAGGGACGCCTGTAAAGGTCATGATCGTCTCACACATCTCATAGGCATAAGCGATCTCATCCTCGTCGCTGCCCATCATGAAGGACCCTTCTGGCACGAGCACCATCGGGATGTCCCGCTCGTCACGAAGTTGCGGAGGAAGGGCAGTCGGCTCAACCTGGGTTGGGTCAAGCGTGGGGGCACTTGGTGTCTCCTGAGGAAGGTCTTTGGTTTCAAGCGGCGGGTTAATCACCGGAGCGAGGGTGGGCAGCGCTGTCTCGGACGTCTCTGCCTGTTGCCCAAATCCGCTGCCTAGTACGATCAACAGGAAGACCAGCGCAATCACCAAGGTCGCACCTGATACCCCCACAAGTCCATAGCCCCAGTTTTGGGCGAACCAGGCACCGAAACCAACAGAGGGCTCCTCTACCCGGTGAGGGGGTGTATCTTCGATCCAGAGTTCGCCCTCCCGTCGCCGCCAGTGCCCGTCTCGATCAATGCGCCACTGGCGCCCCTCTGCGTCGACGCCGGTGAGGTTTGCGACCGCATTCTCGAAATTCTCAAAGCCGATGCGGTTGTTCTCACGGGCGTCGTAGGCCGCCTGATACCGCCGCTCTAGGTCCTCAAAGTCGATTAGTGTCATAGTATTGAATGGGTACAATCCAGTTTCAGGTCGCTCGCTTCTTGACTGCGTGTCATGTTGTGCTGTGGCAGGCTCAACTGGCGCCCCAAGGGCCAAGTCATTGTATCGAGCATCCCACAATCTGATATGGTACCATTACTAGACACGATCTACATCCCCTCAGATGCTTGGGGACGACTTTCTAGGATGACCAAAGGGAAAACGCCAGGATGATACGCAAGCTGTCTTTTGGGTGGCCTGAGCAGAATCCAGCCAAGGCCGCAGTTTTCGGCGGATTGATATTGATTGCCGCGTTGTTAGCGGCCCTCGTGGCTTTTAGCCCCGTATCTTCAACGTCACTCGACGCAGTCCAACATGAGGTTGCACCTGCCGAGGCCATCTCCTATGGGTGGGCACCTGGCAGTGGACCCGCGGGTCGCTCTTTTGGCCAGGCAGGCACCAGCGGCCCAGTTGATAGTGGGTTTATACCCGATGGAGCAGAAGGCTTCGCGACGGTGGCGCGCTGGAATTCGAACACAGTGTCCTATAGTCTGATTAACTGCCCGGCCTTACTCGATTGCACAGCAGCCCACAACGCCATTCGTGGCGCAATGGGGACCTGGGCAAGTGTTGCGACCAACCTCAATATCGTAGAAGACCCCAGTGGCAATGGTGATATTCGCGTGCAATGGACGACCGCACCTGCTCCGCTGTCTGCACCAATCGACGGCCCTGGCGGCATTTTGGGATACGCTTACTTCCCGCTGCCCTGGCTCGGCGATTTAGCAGGTGACATCTTCTTTGATGATACCGAGCAGTGGGTTGTTGCGAACCCTGCCAACTTTGACCAGATTCATCTGCCAACGGTGGCTCTGCACGAGATCGGACACTCGCTCGGGCTGGACCATACTACCGATCCGAGTGCAATCATGTGGTTCCAGTACAACGGGCCACGCGGGCTGAACGGCGACGACATCGCTGGCATCAATGCACTCTACACGCCGCTCGAAGGTGAGCCTGCACCTCCACCCACCAATCCACCACCTGGTGGCGTCACGGTGACGACCAACGGCAATGTGAACCTCCGTAGTGGCCCCGGCACCGAAAATGACATTGTTGTGGTTGTCCCTGGTGGAACGACCATGCCTGCGGTGGGCCGCAACGCGGATGCCTCCTGGCTGTTGGTTGAATTCAATGGAACACAAGCCTGGCTTGCGACCTTCACCGTCAATGTCAACGGAGACATCAACACGCTGCCAGTGATCGACGAAGTCGCCCCGACACCTGTCCCACCGCCGCCTGCTGAACCTACCGCTGTGCCGCCACCGCCGGAACCATCGGGTGTGACGGCGACAGCAACGGTTGACATCCGCATTCGCAACGGCCCTGGCACCAGCTTCGACCAGATCGGTACCTTGCCCTTCGACTCGACCGTTGCCGTTGTTGGCCGCAATGCCGTAAGCGACTGGCTCTTGATCGTCAATCAGGGTCAACAGGGTTGGATTGCCGCCTGGTTGGCTACGATCAGTGGAGACTTGAACACGGTGCCTGTTGTCGAACCGGGTGGCTCACCTCCGCCGCCGTCGCCTCCGACCGATCCGGGTGGAGGCAGCGTCACGGTCACAACGCAGGCCAATCTGAATCTGCGGGCTGGCCCAGGAACTGGCTTCGCAGATCTCGACACCGTTCCCTTCGGGGCGACCTTGACCGCCCTGGGGCGCAACGCTGCGTCAAGCTGGGTCCTGGTGGAATACAACGGCCAGCAAGGCTGGCTCTCAGTGGACTTCGTTCTTGTCAACGGAAATCTGAGCACGCTTCCCGTCGTTCAATAGCAGCAAACGGGGTCAAAATATCACTCACGCGGCGGTGGCCATTGCGGGTCAGCGCCGTTTTGCTTTGATTGCGAAGGCTCAGAGGGCGATGCCGAGGATGGCTATCGTCAGGCATAGCGCCATCATCAAGCCAGCGACACTGATGATGGCGATGATCGCCGTCTGTGATTGGCGTTTGCGCTGTTCGGCCTCTTGGACTTCGCGCTGCCACAACGCCGATTCAGCCTCAATGCGTGACCGATGTTCACTCATGAAGCTCTCGGATTCTCGCTTTACCGACAGGCGATCGCGCAGGCGCCGCTCCTTTGCTTCGGTGGCACCTTCACCATAGCGTGTATCGAGCCGACCTAGTAGATCGAGGGGCTCACCGCAGAACATACAGTCAACGGCGTCTGGCTCATTTCGCCCACCACAGTGTTTGCACAATAGGGGGTCTTCGTCATCGCGCGGCCGCAATCGCTTAAGTGTACTCATGGGAATGGCTCTCCCAGGGCTAGGACTCATTTTGTCAAGTATACCTGCAACCCGGCGCCGCCACCTGCGTACTAGAGACTAGAGTGAAGCAACATGCAGAATGGAACCATTGAGGATTATTGAGTCATGCAAATCGTAAATGAAGGACGGCTCGCCCAACCTGAGACGACCCGCCAGGAACGCACCTGGGCCGCGCTGGCACACCTCAGCACCCTGGTCACCTTGCTGCTGGGCCTACCCTCCTTGGGTTTGACGGGCGTGCTGCTGGTCTTTGTACCCCTGATGATCTACTTCGCCTTCCGCGATCGCTCGGAGTTTGTGGCTTATCATGCGGCACAGGCCTTTGCCCTCCAAGTGGCTGGCACTGTCGGTCTCTTCGCGGCGATGCTGTTGGGTGTGTTGGTTCTGGTGCTGGGCGTTGCCATTGGCGCAGTGCTCTCCGTGATTCTAATCGGGGTCGTCGTGATCCTTGCTGTGGTCCTGGTATTCACGGTCTACACCTTAGCTTTGCTGTTGGTCCCCTTTGCCATGATGGTCCTCTCGATCATTGCGACCTTTGAGACGGGCAGCGGCAAGAACTACCAGTATCCCTACATTGGCCGCTGGGTGGCCAGTTGGCTGAGCGAGAATACCAGCCCGCGCCCAGAACCACCCAAGACCGGCCCTGAAGCAGATCGGCCTCGACCGGCCCAGCCGGAAGAACATCAAGAGCAACCCACTCCGATGGTCTAAGCAGTTCTCCAAGGCGCGCCTCGTCACCAGACAGGCGCGTCCCTGGTTGCGCTTTCTGCTCCATCTTCGCGAATCACCCCCGATGTGCTACAATCTACCTACCAAGAGGCGGTTACCCACCTTCCAATGAGGGGCCTGCTTCCGTCATGATCCAAACCATCACAAAAACATTTCCCATCTTGAACCTGTTAACCGTCTGAAAGGCAAACCCAGTGTGAACCCCGTCGGTGCTTTCACTTTCGTGCTACACAGCCACCTACCTTACGCAAGAATGGCAGGACGTTGGCCTCATGGCGAAGAGTGGATCCATGAAGCTGCTTCCGAGACCTACATCCCGCTACTCAACGCACTATACGACCTCAAAGCAGAGGGCGTGCAATTCAAGCTGACTGTCGGGTTGACGCCAGTCCTGGTCGAGCAACTAGCCGATGCAGATGTGTTGACGAACTTCGTCCTCTATCTTGAAGAGAAAATCGAAGCGGCCAAGAAGGACATCAAGCGCTTTCAAGGTTCGGGCGACGATGAGGAAGTGGTTGAAGAGCCGCCCGCTGAAAGCGGCGAAGAGCCTACGACTACTAACGATAGCCTCCCCCCATCAGAGACCGACCTCCATATGGCATATCTGGCGGAATGGTATCTTAACTGGTTCGAGATGATCAAGAATAGTTTCGAGTCGCGCTACAATCGCG
>JAADYZ010000560.1 GCA_010092775.1 Chloroflexota bacterium | reverse complement strand
TGATGATAGTGCGCAGCCGACGATCAAAGCGGTATTCCAGCAGCAGGTGCAGTTTGCTGCGATCCCATTCGCTCGTGCGGCGCATATCGAGATCATCTAGTACCAGCGCCGGGACATTCTTGATCTCGTCCAAGCGCCGTTGATAAGCCAGGTTAGGCGATGAGAACCCCTCCTTCAAGAAGTCGATCATCGCGGTCATGGAGATCATGAAGACTTGCAAGTTCTTCTGCTGGAGTTCGTGGGCGATTGCAGCGGCTAGATGGGTCTTTCCGATGCCATGATACGACGGCGAATTCACTGATACACCGATCAAAATCCATTGGTCTTCGAGCGATGCCGCATATTGGCG
The DNA here is from genome assembly GCA_010092775.1 of Chloroflexota bacterium. GTDB lineage: Bacteria > Chloroflexota > Anaerolineae > Aggregatilineales > UBA3940 > TC-71. The sequence continues at coordinate 5,918 of JAADYZ010000560.1, read as the reverse complement.
CGCTCGCTGCACGACCGCCCGCAGATTTTGCTGAGCCTTCTTCGTGAGCCCAGGACGATTGACGTTGAAGCTCTCGAAGGTCATATAGTGATATTGGCCGAGATTGTTGAGGGCGGAGAACTGATCGTAGTTGATGCCAGAGCGATAATCGCTGGCTGTAATGACCACAGTCTGGCCCAAGTTGGGGTCTTGCATGCGTGAACGCAACCTCGGCTCAAGGTCTTCATTTTCGAGATTGGTAGTAATGACCGTCGGTAGGGCTGCATTATAGCGATGGTTCAACACCTGGTAGAGCTTTTCGGTAGCCCAGTTGGTGCTGTTCTCGGTACCCAGATCGTCTAGGATCAGCAATGGAGTATCGCGAATGTCCATCAGGCGTTGGCTGAAATCATAGTCGTCGTTCTGGCCGAAAGAGGCACGCAGATGTTCGAGCAGGTCCGGCACGGTGACGAAGATCACTGGTCGAACTAGCTCAACTTGACGATTGGCGATGGCCGCTGCTAGGTGGGTCTTGCCACAGCCATAAACACCGCGCAGCATTAGCCAGCCCAGCGGATTCTCGGCAAAGGCCACACAGTGATCGTAGGCTTTTTGCAAGCTCAAGCGCTGCTGTTCCGTCAAGCCCTGTCGCTGCGCATCGAAGCTGTCAAAGGTCTTATCCGTGAGATGGGCTAAACCGCCGATCTTGCGTAGTTTCTGTTGGCGCTCTAGCGAGACATCATGTTCCCGGCAGGTGCAGGGAAAGATCCGACCGAAGTCGCTGTGGCCTTCGGGTACATCGTAGGAAACATAGCCCACACCGCCGCAAATCGGGCAGTTGGGATCACCAGAACCAAGGGGGGCATCTGAATAGGTCATCGGATTAACTCGTCTGCGTATTTATCTTCCACTTCACTGCGACCTTGTTGGCCGCCCTTGCCCTCGCTCTGCCAGCGCTTCAGGATCGATTCGATGTAGGCTAGCTTGCGCACATTACGGGTCACAGCGATTTCGACGGCTTCTTCGAACCAGGCCGGACCATAGGTCTCTTCGATATCTTTCAGTTTGTCGGCAATAATCGGAGTGAGCGGGCCGACGTTTTGCTCGTACAGCGTGAAGATATTGGGCCGTTCAATGGTCAGATCAATCGGGGCGTCGACAAAACCAGATGGCTTCCAGCGCCCGGCCTCGATGTCTTGCAGAATAGCCTGATTGCGTGGCGTGTTCACAAAATAGAAATGATCTTCGATCCCGCGGCTGGCGATGTGCGCGTGCAGCAGGGTACCGCGTGCGACAGCTCGTTCCAACCCTTCGCTGACCGCCTCTTCACGCTCCGTCTGCCGGTGGCCCATTCCGGCCATAAACAGTTCGTCGCGCAAAATATCAGATCGGGTGAGGTAGACGACATCACCTTGCCGCTGCTGGAGATTCCAGAAACAGTAAAGCGTCACCTTCAGTTCGCCTAAGTGATCGATCTGGGGCAGCAAGTCGCTGAAGAACTGCCCAGGTAATTTGGTCATGCGCCCACGAGGGGCAAATCCACTAAAACCTTGCACAATCAGTCTTCCTTTTCCAATACAGTCCCATACGAAGTCATTATAGCGCAGAACATTTGAGCTATCATCTGGAAGAAAAGCAGCAGACGTGGGTTAGATGTCTTCGTTGAGAGGAATCTCACGCCGCACAGCATTCACAAAAGTGGTCTGCGCGGGAACGAAAAGCAGTTCGACTTTGCCAGTGGGCCCGTTACGATGCTTGGCAATTTGGATTTCGGTGATGTCACCGAGTGGCGTATCTGGATTGTAGTAGGCTTCGCGGTAGATGAACATAACGACGTCAGCGTCCTGCTCAATACTGCCCGACTCACGTAGATCGGAGAGCAGCGGACGTTTGTCTGTGCGCGATTCAACGGCGCGAGACAACTGTGCAGCAGCGATCACTGGGACGTTCAGTTCGCGGGCTAACTGCTTCAAACTCCGTGAAATGTAGGAGATTTCCTGAACACGGTTCTCGGACCGGAAAGGGGTTGTCATCAACTGAAGATAGTCGATCAGGATCATGTTCAGGCCGTATTCCAGATGAAGACGGCGGGTCTTGGTGCGTAGCGCCTGAGTATCGAGGGCTGGGGTGTCGTCAAGGAAAATCGGCAAATTGCTGATCTCCTGCGAGCCTTTTACGAAGGCGTCCCAATCACGTTCTTCCAACTTGCCTTCGCGCAGCTTATGCGAGGGAATGCGAGTTGCGCCACTAATGAAGCGCTGTACCAACTGCTCGCGGCTCATCTCCAGGCTAAAGAGGGCCACATGTTGATCAAAGCGGGCGGCATTTAATACTGCACTGTTGAGCAAGCTGGACTTGCCCATACCAGGGCGGGCGGCAATGATGATCAGATCGGATTTCTGGAAACCGCCCAGCATTCGATCGAGATCGATGAAGCCGGAGGGAACGCCCATCACATCTTCGCGATGGTGGGCGAGATAGTTGATATGATCGTAGTACTCGTTGACCACGTCGCGAACTGGGACGAGTTCGCGCGTTAGGCGGCGCTCGGTGACGTCAAAGATGGCCTGCTCTGATTTGCCGATAATCTGCTCAATGTCGGTCTCTTCAGAGTGGGCGGCTCGCACGATGGTCCCGGCTGCGTCGATCAGTCGGCGGCGCAGCGCCATCCGCTCAACGACTCGGGCATAACCCTCGACATTGAGGGAGGAGGGTGTTCTGTTAATCAGATTGAGGATGAAGGCGGCTCCACCGACCTCATCAAGTTGACGCATTTGCTCTAATTCCGAGACGACCGTTAAGTAGTCGATGGGATCACGGCGTTCATGCAGGTTGACAATCGCGTTCCAAATCCACCCGTGCCGCACGATAAAGAAGTCGTCGGAGCGCAGAATGGGCAGGACGTCATAAAGCGACTCCGCATTAATCAAAATCGCCCCCAGCACAGCTTCTTCAGCTTCAACGCTGTGGGGCGCGAGTTGATCACGCGTTATGTCGGCGGGCGAGTTATTGGGTGAACGCGCCATAGGCGGCTAACAACCTCAGCATATCTTGGCAACCTAGCAAAGTGACCGACCTCAATCAGTCGGAGTCGAGGTCATCCAGGTCCAGGGTGTCGAGGAAGTCTTTGAAGACACCCAGGTCGGCGCTTTCCTCGTCGCCTTGCTCACTGACTTCGGCGCCGGTTTCGTCATCATCCACCGCGATTTCCTCTTCCGGTTCAATCGCGGCGCGATCCATCACGGTTTCTTCCACGTAGATCGGCACCTTAAAACGCACGGCCAGGTTGATTGAGTCGCTGGGACGGGCGTCGATGTCATAAGCCTTGCCATCCATGCTGACACGGATCGTCGCGAAGTAGATGTCATGACGTAGATCGTTGATCAGAATGTAGTCGATCTCGCCACCCAATTCTTTAATGATTGCTTTGAGGAGATCGTGCGTAAGGGGGCGCTGAGTCTGAATACCTTGTAGTTCGACGCGCAGTGCTTCCGCCTCAGGTTGCCCAATCCAGATGGGCAAATAGCGATCGGTTTCGCTGTCTTTAAGCACGACGACGCGGTCTTGCGACATGAGACTCACGCGAATACTATCAATTTCAACCCTAATCATAGTGGCCTCTACCTTGATGCGCCTATTCGGTGCGCATTCATGACGTATTCGAGTTGATATTATACCACAGGCCTGCCTGGCCGCTCGATAATTTGTGAAGAAAGCAAGAGAGTTCCTTAGCAGCAAAGTGGGGCCAGTGATAGCCTAGTTTGACTTGCGCGGCCTTCTATAGTGAAAAATGCCTACTTCCCACTGTCATGGCTGGTTGATAATCAGAACGAATGAGGTACAATTGAGTGGCTACGGCCCATTCATCTAGCGGTCTAGGATGCAGCCCTTTCAAGGCTGACACAGGGGTTCGAGTCCCCTATGGGCCATCATCAAGGCTCCCGAAAGCGCGGGAGCCTTATTATTTGGGTAGCTACTCCAGCCCGACCATCCGATCGGCTAAGCTAAGGAAGACAAAGACGTTCGGTGTGTTGCTGACGGCGATGCCGGTCCAGTTGAACCATTTACCTTGTTTGCGTATGGAAATGAAACCTTGCCGAAGCTTGACCTCTTCGATCTCGTCCCAGGGGACGGTTTGACTTCCTTTGACGATACCCTGACGGTTCATCCCTAACTTGCCAAAAGCAACTGTCTCACCACTTTGGATCCGCTCGATAATCTTTGGCAAAAGGGTGGCTGTGATGCGGCTGGCGAGCGCCTCGCCAATCTTCTCAATGTCGCTGAAGCCATTGCCATAGACCAGCTTATCACCAGCATAGCTGACGACGGTATAGCTGTGGCTGCGGTAGGTGTTGACCCCATACGACTTATGCTGGGTGACAGCGTAATACATCTCTTTTACGTCTTCCCAGCGCAAGACGACTTCCTTTTGACCGCTGATATCGACGATGCCTTCCGGATGAATAGACACCGTTCGGACCTTGGTGCGCGTGGCCCACACGATCATGCCGATCAGCCCAACCAAACATATCAGCGATAGGCCACCAAAACAGACCAATCCGAAGACGCCTGCGCCTAGATCGTCAAATGCAACCCCAAGGCTCAACAGAGTGAACAGACCGCCACCTATCAGGCCTAACCCAAAGACGGTTGCCCCAATATAGGGCAAGATATTGCGCTGGCCGCGATGTGTCGCCTCGGCTGGGCCAAACCCGGGCGAGCTGTCTATTGCCTTGCTCTCAGACAAGATGTTCTCTCCCTTGATCGAAAAAACAACACCCCAATCATAGCGGGATTGGGGTGTGAACCACGAACTGCGCATTACTGGTACAACCGGACGTTGTCGATGCCCCAGCGGCCATCGCGGATGCCACGTGAGCCGATTTCGAGCATCAAGCCGTCGAAATCACCTGGGGCTGTGAAGCTGAAGGTCACACTCAGGTCGACGAAGCTACCTGCATCTGGGCTATCTCCGACGCGTACGATCTGGCCAACGACGCTGTCTAACTCCATAAAGGTCAGGCGTGCGCCGTAGATGCCGCCTGCGGCAACATTAATCCCACCGATGTCGAAGATCAGCGTGATGCGATCACCAGAGGAGCCGGAAGCGGCGATGGACTGCATCACCCCTTCAATGTCGAATTCGCCGCTGACGCCATCAAACAACAAGACATGGCTGCCGTCAGGTGCGCCAGACACAGCGAAACGATCATCCAGGCTGCCACTGAAGCTGATCACGGTCCAATCGCTACTGCCATCCAGTGGATCCTCGAAGCTGTAGTTAGATATCAGGTTAGTAGGGGCCTCACCGACCACCTCTGCCGCGCCAATATCGCAGCCAATACCCTGTGGGCGAGCGGTGCCGATCTGATCAACGCTGTTAACGGGGCTGTTGGAACAGACGGTGGCGTCACCGTTGTCGATGGCCGGGCTGCCAGCGGTCGGCAGGAGGACGCCATCCTCGTTCAGTCCACTCAGCAGCGGATCGACAAAGCCGATACCACTCACACACGCATCCCCTTCGTTAGGCCATTGGATATTGTTGCCGCCACTAAAGCTGTTCGTGCATTGGGAGAAGCCTTCCTCCCCGCCGCGATTGCCTGAGACGTTACTATCGATGATGGTGTTGCGGATGGTGCCGTCATTACCGACGATGGCGCCAGCAAACCACTCTGCATAGTTGCTCGCAATTGTGCTGTTGTAGATTTGGAAGTCAGCAGCGCCATCGGTGTTGAAGTACATTGCGCCACCGCGCCCGCTCGGGCACTGGTTGATCTCTGGGCAGGCGATGTTGGCGCGGTTGTTCGTGAAGGTGCTGTTAGCGATCACGGTGTTGGTGACCTGAGCGAAGCCCAAGGCACCACCGTCACCGCCACGTGCGGCACCATCAGCGGTGTTGTTCGAGAAAAGACTGTTGGTGATGGTAAACGGAACCGGAC
>JAADYZ010000108.1 GCA_010092775.1 Chloroflexota bacterium | reverse complement strand
TGTGTCTACAATAGTACACCACACCATTGGACGGACGTAGAGATCGAAATCGTGCGGGAGTTCTCAGAGATCGTTACTCATGAGATCGACTTGCGGGCATTGACCTTAATGGACTCATCCTATCTTCCGCGCCTCGATCGAGCGTACCAAGCCACCTTTGCGTTGATCGCTGCTCTGCAGCAAGTCAAATATGCTAACAAGGCGGAGTTTCTGGGCGAATTGCGAGCTGCACGCGCCTACTTCTGCATCTAATCTCCGATTAACTACTTGCGTTCTGGCACCGATACCCAAACCTTGGCCTAAGGTTTGGGTCTATTTGGCTACGATTGCGGCTGTTTTCTCATCGACTCACTTGGTATGATTGGGGCATCCCAAGGCTCTGAACATGGATGCTTTCTATGTATCGTCAATTTGGTAAACGCCTTTTCGATCTTACGTTAACGATTCCTGCCTTGATCGTCTTGAGCCCGTTATTTCTCGTCCTTGCGCTTCTCGTTCGCCAGAAGCTTGGGCAGCCGGTCTTATTCAAACAGCTGCGCCCTGGTCTTAAGGGTGAAGCCTTCACCATCCTGAAGTTTCGCACCATGACCGATCAACGGGATGCCGCCGGCGAGCTGCTGCCCGATACTGATCGATTGGTCCCCTTTGGGCAGTTTCTGCGGCGAACCAGTTTGGATGAGCTCCCTGAACTGTGGAACGTCTTGCGAGGCGAGATGAGCCTGGTCGGGCCGCGTCCGCTGCTGATAGCCTATCTGGAACGGTACTCGCCAGAGCAAGCCCGCCGCCATGATGTGCGTCCAGGCATCACAGGCTGGGCACAGGTCAATGGCCGCAACGCCTTGAGTTGGGAAAGCAAGTTCGCCCATGACGTTTGGTATGTAGATCATCTCAGCTTACCACTTGATATTCGCATCTTGTTGATGACGGTGGGGCAAGTGTTGGGCCAACGTGGCATCAGCGCAGAAGGCCATGCGACGATGCCGGTCTTCATGGGCACACAAGGTGATCAGGGCGATGGTGCATGACCTGATTGTTTTCGGTGGAGGAGGGCACGCTAAGGTGGTGATTGGCACCGCCAGAGCAGCAGGCTATCAGCCATCCCTCGTCATTGAGGCCAATCCGAGCAAATGGGGGCAGCAAGTCATGGCTGTGTTGATTGCGGGAGATGGTGATCTACCAACACCGCCCTACAATGGCGTGATTGCGATCGGTGCAAATCATGTACGCCAGAAACTTAATGAACATTATACAGCTTGTACATGGCAAACGCTGTTGCATCCTTCAGCAATTATCGATGAGAGCAGCCAAATCGGTGCTGGGACGGTCGTGTTTGCTGGGGCAGTGATTCAGCCTGAGGTGAGTATTGGCCGGCACGTGGTCATCAATACCAGCGCAACAGTAGACCACGACTGCCGCATTGGAGATTATGTACACATCGCGCCTGGCACCAATCTGGCGGGCAGTGTTGAGGTCGGCGAAGGGACGCTGATCGGGATCGGTTCGGCGGTGCTGCCCGGTGTGAAGATCGGGAGCTGGTCCATTATTGGAGCGGGGGCAATCGTCACGGCCTCAATTCCAGCACGCTCCAAGGGGGGCGGTGTTCCCGCCCGCGTAATCTAACAACTCTATAAGCTACGTGACTTATGCACACGACTCTCTCTATGTCATCAGCAGAGCTAGACGAACACGATATTGATGCCGTTATGGCTGTTTTGGCGTCGGGGCGCTTGGCGTTGGGCCCGTATATGCGCGAATTTGAAGAGATGATGGCTGCATTTGCAGGGGTGAAACATGGTGTCGGTGTCAGTTCAGGGACAGCAGCGCTCCATCTGATTGTGCGCTCACTCGATTTACAGCCCGGTGATGAAGTGTTGGTTCCCTCCTTTACCTTTGCCGCCAGTGTGAACGTGCTGCTGTTTGAACGGCTGCTCCCGGTGTTTGTCGATATTGAGCCAGATACCTTCAACTTGGACCCCGCAGACATCGAGCGCAAGATTAGCCCGAAGACCAAAGCCATCATGGTAGTGGATGTGTTTGGTCATCCGGCCCCCTGGGATGAATTGCTCGCTCTGGCTAAGCAGCACAACTTGCATCTGATTGACGATTGCTGCGAAGCGATCGGGGCTGAGTATAAAGGGAAACGGATCGGTCAGTTTGGTGATGCGGGAGCGTTTGCCTTCTACCCCAACAAGCAGATGACAACGGGCGAGGGCGGTATCATCGTCACCGATGACGACCGCATCGCGGAATTGTGCCGCAGCATGGCCAACCAGGGCCGCGGCCAGATGGGTGCCTGGCTGGTCCACGAGCGTTTGGGCTTCAACTATCGCTTCAATGAGATGGCGGCTGCCCTCGGGATCGCGCAGTTGAAGCGTCTGGAGACCTTCATGGCCAAGCGCGCTCATGTGGCTGGGATGTACCAAGCCGCGCTGGCTGGTGTGGAGGGCCTTCGTCCGCCCATCGTGCGCTCGGAGGTTAAAATGAGCTGGTTTGTCTATGTCATCTTGCTGAACGAGGGCTACGATCGCGACCAAGTGATGGCTGCCATGCAAGAACAAGGCGTGCCTAGCCGAGGGTACTTCGCGCCGATCCATCTGCAACCCTATATGAAGGACTATCCATCGCGTGGTGGTGACAGCCTGCCGATCACAGAGTCGGTCGCTCAGCGTACCATCGCCCTGCCCTTTCACAACAACATCACTGAGGGTCAGGTCGATCAAGTAGCCGAGGCGTTGAAGCAGACACTCTAGGAGACAAACATGGAAGACACCGTAAATCGCTTCAAATTGTGGTCACCAGAAGTACGGGCCGATCCACATCCTATCTATGCTGAAATGCGCGCGGAAGCACCGCTCTATCGCGGCCTGGGCCCCATCAGCGGACAGCCACGTTGGTTTTTCACCCGCTACGAGGATTGTGTTGAAGTGCTTAAGGACCCACGCTTCATCAAGGACTATCGCAAGTTCTTGTCGCCCGAGCAGCGTGAAGCTGATCGCAATGATCCGGAGAACATCATTGGCTATCATATGCTGTCAATGGATCCGCCAGATCACACCCGTCTACGCGCGTTAGTGCACAAGGCCTTTACACCCAAGATGGTCGAGAACCTGCGCGGACGGATCGCCGAAATTGCGGACGGACTGATTGACGATATGGTGGCGCAGGGGCGTCAAGCTGACTTAATCCAAACTTATGCGCTGCCCCTGCCCATTATTGTGATCGCCGAGTTATTGGGGGTAACAACAGAGCGCCGTGCGGAATTTCGTGATTGGATTAAGGCCATCATGTGGGATTCTAACGACGCGTCCCGCATCGCTGCTGTTGGGGCTTTTGTGCAGTATTGCAACGAACTGATTGCTCAACGGCGGGCGGACCCACAGGATGATCTCGTCAGTGCTTTGACCAACGTCAGCGAAGAGGACGATCAGCTTTCGCACGAAGAAATTCTGTCGATGATCTTCCTGTTGCTGACGGCTGGGCACGAAACGACGATCAACCTAATCGGCAATGGCACCCTGGCACTAATTGATCATCCAGACCAGCGATCTGCTTTGAAGGAAGACCCCTCGCTCATTCACACAGCAGTTGAAGAGATGCTGCGCTACGAAGGCCCAGTCGAGATGACCTTAGCGCGCTTTGCCGCAGAGGAGATCGCATGGGGCGGTCAGACCATTGGGCGGGGGGAAATGGTCTTTGCGGTGCTGCTTTCGGCGGATCGTGATGAAACAGTCTTTCCTGATCCCAATCGTTTCGACATCACGCGAAGGCCAAATAAGCACATCGCCTTTGGCGCCGGGATTCATTATTGCCTGGGTGCTCCGCTAGCCCGCTTAGAAGCATCGATTGCGTTTCCGACCCTATTGCAGCGCTTGCCTGATTTGGCCCTAGCCACCCCGCGTGACCAGCTGCAATGGAACGATACACTCTTGTTTAGAGGTATGGCCACGCTGCCCGTTACATACTAAGATGATCATCACCACCAAGCTCCGTCCGCCACGCTTGCCCCGTCGTCGGCTTGAACGACCCCATCTGGTGGCTCAGCTCAACAGCTATGAAGACGCCACGTTGATTCTCGTTTCTGCGTTGGCAGGTGCGGGAAAAACTAGCTTGGTGCGGGAATGGCTTAACCAGCTCGATCGTCCTTGGGCCTGGTTCGCGCTTGACGAAGCGGATAATGACCCGGTACGTTTCTTCACCTATTGGGTCGCCGCCCTCCAAACTATTGACGATCGAATCGGATATGGCCTCATCGAGGCCTTGCGCGCTCCGCAAGCTCCCGACTTCGAAACGTTGCTGATGACATTGATCAACGATTGCGCCGCTGCTTCCCCCTTTGTGCTGGTGCTCGACGACTATCATCTGATCGAAAGCTCCGCTCTGCATCACACGCTTGAGACCTTCATGGATTACGCGGCAGATGGGGTGCAGATTGTCCTCACCACGCGCAACGATCCTCCGTTTCGCCTGGGCAAGCTGCGTGGCAGTGGCCAGCTGGCGGAAATTCGTGCCGTCGATTTGCAGTTGGACCCTGAGGAACTGGGCACATTCTTTGACAGTCTGGCAGGTTTAACACTCTCCCGCGCACAGGTGGAGATGCTTCATGCCCGCACCGAAGGCTGGATGACAGGTGTTCAGTTAGCATCCTTGTCAGCGCAAGGTCAGGCGGATCTGGATGCCTTCATCCAATTCTTCGCGGGCAGCCATCGTTTTGTGCTGGATTATCTGGTGGATGAGGTGCTGGCCCAGCTCAGTGATGAGGAATCTGCCTTCTTGATTCAGACGGCGCTGCTCACCCGGCTTAACGGCGATCTCTGTGACACCCTACTTGGGCGATCGGATAGCGCCCATCTGTTAGCCGAACTGGAACGCCGCAATCTCTTTGTGATTCCACTAGACGAAGAGCGCTATTGGTACCGTTATCATCAGCTTTTTGCAGACCTTCTGCGTCGGCGTCTGGCTCAAGCTAACCATCTCGATCCGCGAGTTCTGCATCAGCGCGCTGCAAGCTGGTACGAAGCACACGGCTGGCTTGAAGCGGCCATAGATCATTGGCGGCGGGGTGGTCAGGATAAACATGCTGCTCGATTGATCGGTGAGCATGGCATCGGCCAACTCCTCCAAGGCGAGATCGGCACTTTGGCACGCTGGCTCGATCGACTCCCGGTTGAGCTGCAAGCGGCTGATCCTTGGCTGGGCGTCCTAAGCGCCTGGACACAGGTGTTACAGGGTCAGCCGCAGCAGGCCCTTGCTGTGCTAGATGGCCTGACAATTCCCCGCGACGAGAGCTTGGTTTTGGGCAATCGCGCCGCGATACGCGGCTATGCTTCAGCCATTATGCAAGACTTGGCTGGAGCGGAGCGCTACACACGAGAGGCTCTCGACTATTTGCCCCAGAGAGACCCGGTACGCGCCGTGGTTGAGTTTACTTTGGGCGGGATCGCCGCCTTCAACGGCCAGGTCAATGATGCTGTGGTGGCTTTCCAACGTGCCGCTGACTTGGGGCGGGCCACAGGAAACTTGTCGATCGCCATACCGGCTTTAGGGACGCGTGCGTCTCATCTGGCTAGTCAGGGTTACTTGGAGCGGGCGGAGTCACTCTATCTTGAAGCACGTGATCTATCGACTCGTGCTGACGGGGTCTTGATGCCCTATGCCACACATGCATTGATCGGCCTGGCTGAAGTGGACTACGAGCGAAATCAGCTTGAGCGCTGCCAGCAGCACCTGCTTGCGGGGATGCCTCTAGCGGAGCGCTCTGCCAATCAAGAGGCAATCATGAACGCGCGTCTTGCTATGATCCGATTACACATGGCGCGCCAGGAGTTTGGCCAAGCTCTCGACCTGCTCGACATGGTTGAGACCATCCTAAACCAGCGTCGATTAACTCCGGGTTACCAACATCAGGTTGATGCCTTGCGGGTCATGATCTGGCGGTATATGGACAGGACTGATGAGATCGGGCGCTGGCTCAAAACACACGAAACCTATGCTCATCTGCCGGTGAAC
>JAADYZ010000559.1 GCA_010092775.1 Chloroflexota bacterium | reverse complement strand
TCGCGAATCAGGGTATCGGCTTCATCAGGCGGTGGGTCGCGTTCCAGCAAATCGACATTGAGATTGTCGCGTTCTGGGCAAGACAGCGATGGATCGGAGAAGCCGGTGCCACGCTGATCAAAGATAATGTAGTCCCGCTGCGCCAGAAAGGCGGCTGACCCACTGCTGAGCGTATAGCTGGCCAAGCCCAGGCCGGAACTACCCGGCCCGCCAGACAAATGCAGAATCGGATCGGGGGCGGGGGTGGGGCTGCTGCTGCGGAAGATCGCGACGTGCAGCCGGATGTCACGAGTTTCCGGGTCGCTTCGATCTTCCGGGACGATCAGGTAGCCACAATCGACGTTGTAGCCGCCCGGCACCGGGAAATTGCAGGAAGATGGCTCCCACTCAGGTGTGTAGGCGATAGTCGGCACCGCCGTCGGCGGGGGGAGGGTTGGCTGGGATGTCGCCGTTGTGACGATCACGGTGGCGTCTGGCGTCACCCCCCCGACGGATGATCCCTCCGTGCTGCCTGCCATCCCAGGGAAGTTGCAGGCCAGGATGCTGAAGACCAGCAACAGCGCTGCAAAGGTCAATGACCGAGGGCCGTGCGCTCTCTCAACCCTGCTTGAAAGGTTCATAAGTTGGGATCAACTCTTTCAACATCGTCCGGATCCGTTCGCGATCTTGTTCGCTGGCAGCTTTCAGCAGGGCATCTACCTGAGTTTTGAGGTCGCCATCCACGATCGCTTTCTCGTTGACGACGAAGATTTTCTCATGTTGAGTGGTTTTCTCGTCCTGCATTGTCAGCTCTTCAAACAGCTTCTCACCTGGCCGCACCCCGGTGAAGACGATCTCAATGTCCTCATCCGGTTCCAAGCCAGACAGTCGGATGAGATCGCGCGCCATATCGACGATCTTGACTGGCTCACCCATATCCAGCACAAAGGTGGCCCCATTGCTGCCCAAGCTGCCCGCCTACAGCACCAACTGCGAGGCTTCAGGGATGGTCATAAAATAGCGCGTCATATCTGGGTGTGTCACGGTGATCGGTTCGCGCTCGCGGATCAAACGTTTGAACAGCGGGACCACACTGCCCCGGCTGCCCAACACATTACCAAAGCGCACCGACGCGAAAACCTGCCCCGGTTTGGCCTGAGTGCTGGCCCAGCCCACCAAGTATTCCACAATCCGCTTGGACGCCCCCATAATCGAGGTTGGGTTGACAGCCTTGTCGGTCGAGATATTCACGAAGCGCTCGACCGAGTTGGCCAATGCACACTCGATCAGGTTGCGCGATCCGCCGACATTGTTGAGGATCGCCTCTTCGGGGTTCATTTCCATCAGCGGGACATGTTTGTGCGCCGCTGCATGAAAGACCACCTGCGGCTGATAATGCTCAAAGACAAACTTCACTTTGTTGCGGCGCTGAATATCACAGATCACCAGCTCGTAAGGGATGTTGGGCCAGTTACGTTTGACTTCCTGCTCGATCTCAAAGAGGCTGTTCTCGCCGCGCCCTAACAATATCAGCCGCCCCGGCCCAAAGGCTGCGATCTGGCGCACCAACTCCGATCCAATCGACCCGCCTGCGCCGGTCACCAAGACGGTCTTGTCCTTCAGATAGGCTGTGATCTCCTCGCGGTCCAGCTTGACCGGATCTCGCCTGAGCAGGTCCTCCAGGTCCACCTCTTTGATCTGCGTGACCGAGACCTTGCCTTGGATAATATCGTTCACACTCGGCATGATCCGGTGATCGACCTGCGCTTCACGTGCAAGATCGACAATGCGACGGATGATCCGACCGGAAGCTGAGGGTATGGCGATCAGGACTTCATCAATGCGCTGCCTCTTGACCGTCTCTGGCAGCGCACTGATCGGCCCGATGACGGGCAGGTTGTTGATACTCTGGTTCAGTTTGAGCGGATCATCGTCAAGGAAGCCGACCGGCACCAATCCGCTCTCCGGGTGGCGCAGCAGCTCGGTGGTGATGATGGCCCCGGCTTCGCCAGCCCCGATTACCAGCACGCGCCGGGTCGATACGGTCTGCGCCTGCCCGGATAGGCGGCGCCGTGTATGTATGGCGCGTGCGACGAAACGGATCACACCGGAAGCCAGGAAGGACAGCACACCGTCGATGAAGGGAATGCTTCGCGGGATGTTCAGCGGAAGCTGCGGCGAGACTACAAAACTGATCGCTAGGGTGGCCAGCATAAACAGGGTGATGGCCTGACCGATGGTGTAGAGATCGTACACGCTGACGCGGTGCCAGGACTGCCGGTTGATGCCGAAGGCAGCGTAGAGCACCAGCTTGATCAGGCTGCTGAGCAAAATGTAGGTAGGGATCACCGGCAGGAAGCTCGTCAGGTCCCCTTCCAGGCGCAGCAAAAAGGCCGTCGGTGCGGCCAGGGTGATCACAAAAAGCTCAAACAGCAGCTTCCCGGCTAAGAGAAGCCGGGTACGCATGATGGTGTTAAGACGGTTCTGAGGTGGCTTCAATCAGTGCCTCCGCAAGATGGCAGCGCGCTCAAAAGCTGGTGGTATACAAGGTCAGCCCGATGATCTTGAAGATCTCCTTGGCAATCAAGGTGTGCCCCACATCGGTCGGATGAACGCGATCGGTGGTCCAATAGCGCCAGGGTTGGTAGATCATGCCCCGATCAAATGCGCTCTGTAGCTTCACCACCGACAAAGCATAATCGTAGGCCACCTGGTGTACAGCCTCTTGGTACTCGCTCAAGACATTGCGAAACGGATCGGTATGATCTGTTTCCGCTATAAAAGGCTCGACCAGAATCATTCGTGCGTTGCTCTCATTGCGTGTTTGGGTCAACAGGCTGCGATAGTTTTCCAGGAATTCCGGAACGCGGACCGCCTCATCGTCCAGCCCCTCAACCAACCGCCAGGCATCGTTCACGCCAATGTAGATCAACACCCACTGCGGCTGCTCAGCAATGACGTCCGTTTGCCAGCGCCCTAGCAAATCACGAGTCGTATCACCGTTGATACCCCGGTTGAGCACCTGCAAGCGATAGGACGGATAGAGCGCACCGAGCCAGTCAGTGACGGTTTTGACATAGCCTGCCCCATGTGGTTCACTCGCTGGTTGGCTGCGGCCGGCATCGGTGATGCTGTCGCCAATCATGATGATCTTGTCTTCAGGCGTAAACATGAGTGCCATATCTCAAATCCTCTGCTCGCTAGCGCGCCCTGCTGTGCGCAAGAAACCACTCATAAAGATGCGGGTTGTCATAAGTCTGCGTCCAGGCATCATGCTCCACACCGGGATAGACCGTGAATTGAATGTCGGCACCAGCGGCCCGCAGCGCCCGCACCATCACCTGCGACTCCTCAATCGGCACGATGGGGTCAGCGTCACCATGAAACAGCCAGATCGGCACATCTGCCAGGGCATCTGCAACCACCTCAGGCTCATGCAATCCGGGTCGCAGTGGGCTGATCGGCGCAAGGGCGGCCAACTGATCGCCAAACCGATCGGTCGCAGCGACATCCCAGCAGGCCTGTCCGCCCATACTGATCCCCGTCAAGTAGACACGCTGTGGATCAACCGGCAGGCTGTCGACGGCGTGACGAAATAAGGCGACCAGTGCTGCCGAATAGTGTGACCACCAGCGATTGCTGGGGCATTGGGGCGAAATGGCAATAAATGGAAAGGGATCAATGGGTGGAGCCGCGACAATCTTAGGGATGCCATGCTCTGTGATCAACTCAAGGGCTTCGCCGCGTTGGCCCGCCCCGTGCAGAAACAGCAGAAGAGGCAGGGCGCTATCGTCCGATGCCTCTGCGGGCAGATACTGTAAATAGCCGAGCAGCGTCCCATTCGAATCCGTATAGTGATGTTCGGTTTGCATTGTGGACATTGCTCGCTCCTGCGCAGGGAACACGGTCAAACTGTGAGAATCGAATGACCCCCTTGCGCTATCTACCACCCTCGCATTGTACCCTGCTTGATTCCCGCTTGGCTACCTTGGCAGGCTTCAGAATTTAACCCGAATTTAAGCTGGCCACCTCCGCTTCGATTTGGCGATCGTCTCTTTTCACCTCTATAATGAGTGAAGATTCCAAATCGGGGGAGCCGTTGCCCCCTATGCACGTTATAATTGGGCCATAGGTGTAGAATTACAGGTCCACAAGGCACATCACTATGGCAGGTGAAAAGGTTTTCTACGTTGAAGACAACCCTCAAAACCGCCGTCTTGTTCAGGTCGTATTGATGGCGGAAGACTTTGAGGTGATCACGGCTGAGAACGGGGAAGAGGGCCTCAAGATGGCACCGGAGGTCAAGCCCGACCTCGTCCTGATGGACATCAATTTGCCAGATATTGATGGTTACGAAGTGACCACCCGTCTGCGTAAGTTGGAGATGTTTCAGGATATTCCCATCCTCGCCTTGACTGCCAATGCGATGGCTACGGATGCCGAGCGCGCCCTGAAAGCAGGCTGCGATGGGCATATTGCCAAACCCATCGACGTAGACACCTTGCCACATCAACTACGTGACTGGCTCAAAAAAGGCCGAAAGAAGCCACAATCATGACCGAAGCAGCCGCACACGCTTCGCGTTGATTTCAGCAACGAACTACTCAGCGTAAATCCCATTCACAGGACGAGTCACCGTGGAAAAAAAAGACACCGCTAACCAGGACGAGACCAAGAAACCTGAAGGTGCACCAGCGAGCGCTGAGTCCGCTCCGAAGGCCGACTTGCTGAAGGGCACCAAAGCTGGCAAAAAACCGGAGGGCGACGACGGCAAGAAAGACGACCAGCCCGCCGCCCCGACTGCTGAAAAACCAGCAGAAGAAAAGAAAGCAGACGAGAAGAAATCAGACCACAAACCGGCTGCTGAAAAACCAGCCGCTGAGGCCAAACCGGCAGAGGGTGAAGACGGCAAGAAAGGTCGCGCCGTAATCGACCCGGCTGAGGCTCATGTCTTGGTGGTTGAAGATAACGTACCCAACTTCGTGTTGATTGCGCGTATGCTGGCCTACATGGGTGTACAGCGCTGTGAGTGGAAGACCTCTGGTTGGCAGGTCGTCGAATTCGCCGACACCCTGCCCCGTATCGATCTGATCTTGATGGACATCCGCCTGCCCTATGAAGACGGCTTCCAGGCGCTGGAAAAAGTCCGCGAGAACCCACGCCTCAAAGATACGTTGGTCGTCGCAGTGACGGCAGAGGGCACGCAGGATCAGATGGTCAAGGCGCAAAAGGCGGGCTTTGACGGCTTCCTGGCAAAACCACTCGATCCGGATATGTTCCCAGAGCAGATCCGCAAGGTCCTCTCTGGCGAGCAGGTATGGGTCGCCAATCAATAACGATCCAAAATGTTGGGCTGCCTAAGATCGGCAATCACAGGCCGATGCACTAACCGCGCATCATGACGAACTAGCAGGGACAAAAGCGACGATGTTGAGGGGATTTACAGACCGTCTGGAGTCCATGTATGATGGCGAGTCGCTGCGGCGCGCCAGGGCTATTGGCGTTGTAATGGCCACCCTCGTCCCAATCTTGCTCATTCCATTTATGCTGGCTGTGCTCATCAGTGGCAGCCCTAACCAGTTCCTAGCGGCAGGCATCGGTGCTGCGATTGGCCTGGTCTTCTTGATTGTGACCGGCTCCGCCCTGACGCGTGGCAACATTGACAGCGCCGCCTGGCTGCTCATTCTTGGCTACCTAACCATCGGCATGACCATTGGCATCATGACGGGCGTCGACAGCCCGGCCATCGTTGGTGTGGTGCTGCTGATTGCTTTGGGTGCGCTTTTCCTCAGCGGCCCTGAACTGCTCATCCTCACGGGTGTGCAAGCGGTCGCCATCCTGCTTCTGGGATTGCTGCAACTGCTCGGCATGACAATGATTACGCCAGACGATCCCAGCGAGCTAATCCAGATCAGCGGCGCATCAATCGTGTTTGTCATCCTCGCAGGTGGCACCCTCTCGGTGCTGTCACGAGAACTGAGCCGGGCGACCCGTCAGGTTGAAGAACGCTCCCGCAACCTGGAAGCCATTATTCGCATCAACGACACAATTACCTCAGCTACCAAAGTGATCGACATGCTCGATCAAGTCGCCACTCAGATCCGCAGAGAGTTCGAGGGCGAAGTCGTAACCATTTACGTCGTGGATGGCAGCGGAGATGATCTAGAGCTGCGTGCCGTCTCCGGCGAGAGTGAAGTCGTCAAGCAGCAGCGAGCGCGCATCCCGATTGCTGGCAGCGGCATCTATGAGGATGTTCTTTACATGACGCGCTCCAAGACAGAGAAACTTGAGCGCAATCTCATTCAGGCTGTCCTGCCCCTGGTCAGCGGCCAAGAAGCCGTCGGCGTCATGCAAATCGAGGCCAAAGAGGACATTGAAGCCTACCTCCCCTTGCTGCAAACCCTGGCCAATCAGATCGGCTTGACTTTGAAAACCAACGCCGCCGATCCGTTACAACAGGCACGTGCCCAAGCCGCAGGCCCCATTTTTGATGTCCTCCAGCGGATCGGGCAGGCTCAGGAAACCCAGGCCATCTTAGACATTCTGAGCGATCACTTAGTGGCCGATTTCGATGTGATCGTCCTGATGCGCATTGATCGCGATGATCAGGGTAGTTTGACCGATGAAGAAACCCTCACTTGGGATCGTGAAGGAGCTGAAGTCAACCCGCCACCACCCGCCCTACTGATCGACTTGGTACGTGATGGCTCGCTGATGATCCCCGATATTGATGCCACCACAGGGCAATATCACGCCCTGGAAAACTACGCGGTCCAACTGAAGGCACGCAGCCTGGCCGCCTTCGCCCTGATCAGCCGAGACACCACGATTGGCTACGTCTTGCTGGGCAATCGCCTGGCACGCAAGTTCAGCGCGCAGGAGACGAACACCCTGGCGACTATCGCCAACGCTGTCGCCTTGACATTAGACAATATCAAGCTGGAATCGAACGTCACGATGCAGAGCCAGCGCCTCGGACTGGTCAGCGAGCTGGCCTATGGTGTGTCTGACACGCTGGACATGGAGATGCTCGGTAACCTGTTGCGCGAGCAGTTGAGCAACCAGGTGAGCTTCACGCATATGAGTGTCGCCACACGCGATGGCGGGAAACAGTCGGTGGTGCTGACCACCTTCAGCGGTAGCCCGCTGCCCGAGCGCGCCTCTCTCAAGGAAATGTGGCTCGACTCAGCGATCCGCCAGGGAAAGCAAGTCAACGTGGTCAGCACAGCAGAGCAGCCCCTGGCTACCTTGTGGACCGATGCCGGCATCCAGTCTTTGATGATTGTCCCCTTGATGGTGCGTGGTCAGGTCTTTGGCGGCTTGATCCTGGGCGCCGAGCAACAAGATGCCTTCAGCGCTGAGAACCTCAACCTGACCACCCAGGTGGCCAATCAGGTCGCGCCTGTCCTCGATAACATCCGCCTGGTTGATCAGCTTCAACAGTCGCTCGAAGAAACGCAGACCATGTACAGCACGGCTATGGCGATGAATGCCGCCCAAAGCCTGGCTGAAGTCTACGATACTGTACTCCAGGAGATTCAACTGCTGAGCGGTTCGGATCGTATCTTGCTGTTCCTGGCTGGGCCAGATCCGCGTGGTGAAATCCAATATGTTGAATTGGTCGCCATTCATGAGGACGACCACACCAGCACCGATACGGGGAGCCTGCGCTATCCATTGTCCGAAGCGCCCGTCCTGTCGCAATTCCCGCAGTCACGGTCCAACATGCTGTTCAATAACGTCCAGAACGATCCGCGTCTGGATGAAACGGTGCGGCTCACTTACGACGAACAGCAGGTGCAATCCCTGATGATGATCCCGCTGGCGACGGGCAATACCTGGCTGGGCGCTGTCCTGGTCGAGGGTAAGCAGGGGCAGAGTTTCAACACCGATCAACTGCGCATGTGCCGCAGTGTCAGCGATCAAGCGGCGCTGGCGGTTGACTCGCAGCTTTTGCTCCAGCGGTCGCAGCTCATCGCCAGCTACGAAGGCGCACTGCGTTCCATCGTTGAGCGCATTCGTTCGGTCAACGACGTGGAGACGCTGCTAGAAGTCGCGGCGACTGGCTTATCCGAAACCTTGGGTCGTACCGTCACCCAGGAGGACCTGCTGGATGCAGAGCGCTTTACAGCGGGCCTGGTGAGCAGCCATGAGCGTGAGTTGATCCGCAGTGTGGCGCACCAGGTGAACCTGGCGATCGAAAACCTGAGCTTGTTTGAGGGTACACGTCGCCTGGCCTCTCGCGAGCAGAAGGTCAGCCGCATTACGGCGGATTTGCAGCGCACCAACAGCGTTGACGAGGTGATGGAGATTACGGTGCGGTCTCTGGCAGACCTGCTAGCAGACTATGACATTACCGTTAAACTCACCTCATCTGACAGCAACGGCGACCAATAAAGCCGAGACGCCAGGGGAATGCTACAATAAGGTGCATCAAGACTGATTAGGCAAGGGTAGCACTATGTCGACGACACGTCGCACACTTTGGCAATCATTAACCGATCCGCACCAGAGCATCCAGACGGTGCATGTCCGTCGCCAGGGGCGGGTGTTGGCAGGGCTTTCGATCTTGCTGCTGCTGCTCAGCCTGGCTCTGTTGTTATGGGAACTGATCAACACGGGCGGCGTTCGCCTCAATACGGCGGCCACCCCTGTCTTGCTGCTGGTCGCCTATATCTTCAGTCGCACAGCCAACCCACAAGTCGGCGCGTTGATCCTCACCTTCGGCGTGGTCCTGGTCAACTTTGCCTTTCTCATCCTGACCCAAGACGCAGCCGCAACCGCCCAGACCATCTTCATCTTACTGCTGCCCATCCTGGCCTCTACGATCGTCGCATCGACCCGCATCACCATTTATCTGTCAGCCGTGGTGCTGATCGGGCTGCTGGGTTTGGCCGTGTTAACGCCCTGGCTGGCCCTCAGCGACGTCGGTGGCGCGCTGCTGGTCACCTTGCTGGTCTCTGCCCTGTCGATTGTCCTGGCTACCATCCAGGAGCAAGACCGCAGCACGATCCAACAGCAAGCGCGTGACATCACCCGCTACGGCGAAGAGTTGGAAAACGAGATCGACCAGCGCACCCAGCGGATCCTGGCTACCGCTGAAGTGGCCCGCGCCATTACCGGCACGCGCGATCTGGATACCTTGCTGCGCCGTGTGGTCAATCTGATCATTGATAACCTCGACTTTTATCATGCCCAGGTCTTCCTCGTTGATGAGAAGGGCACAACAGCCGTCTTACGGGCTAGCACCGGCCCCGCCGGCAAGCAGCTTCTGGAGCAGCGTCACCAGATGCCGGTCGGCTCACGCTCTGTCATCGGGCAAGTTACCGAGCGCGGCACACCCGTCATCACCCGCGACAGCGACACCGACGTGCTGCATCGCCGCAACGAGCTGCTGCCCCTCACCCGCTCCGAGTTAGCGCTGCCGCTGCGTGTGGAAAGTCGCATCATCGGCGCCTTGGATATTCAAAGCACCAACCCCAACGCATTTGGCGAAACCCTGTCTCTT
>JAADYZ010000107.1 GCA_010092775.1 Chloroflexota bacterium | reverse complement strand
GCATTGAGGGCAGTCGCGTAGGCCTCTGCTAGTTCCTCGCCTGTTTGAAAGCGCTGATCAGGGTCTTTCGCCATCGCCTTCTGGATAACCTCACCGATACCAGCGGGGAGATCGGGGCGGGCGGCGCGGACATCGGGGATAGGTGCAGTGATGTGCTTAACGGCGAGGCCCATTGGGGTGGTCGCTTCGTAAGGGCGCGTTCCCGTTAGCATAATGTAGATCAATACGCCGACCGAGTAGATGTCGCTGCGCCCATCAATTGGGTCACCGCTGGCCTGTTCAGGGGCCATATAGGCGGGTGTGCCCATGATGTCTCTGCCCGTGAGTGAGCCGGTGCCATCAACAAGTTTGGCGATGCCAAAGTCGGTCAGGTAGGCTTCGCCCTGTTGGTCGAACAAGACGTTGCCTGGCTTGATGTCACGATGAATAACCTTGTGTCTGTGCGCGTAGTCAAGTGCAGCGCAGACCCGCTGGATGATGGGCAAGATAGCCTCTGCATCATAGGGGCCGTTGTGAAAAATCGTATCTGCTAATGACTCACCCGGCATGTAGCGCATCACCAGGAATAGCTGATTGTTTTCCTCCCCCGTGTCGTAGACGGGGACGATCGCATTGTGCTCAAGTTTGGCGACGGTCCGTGCCTCACGGGTGAAGCGCTCGCGGAAGGTGGGATCGTGCAGATAGCCGGGTGGAAGAATTTTGAGGGCGACTTCTCGGTCGAAGTTTGGATCGTAGGCCCGATAGACGGTGGCCATCCCCCCACGACCTAATTCTGATCGAATCTCGTAGCGATCGATCTTGACGGGAAGTTGTTCCATACGGTTGACATCCTAATGCCCAATCATGACAACGAGCCTGGCCACCATTGTACCGGGTGACTGCCCAGAAACATAGCATGTTGCAGGCAAGTCGAATCGAAAAGACCCGCTCATTGGCGGGTCCTAAGTTGCTAAATGTGCTATTTACTGGAGGAAGTCGCGCAGAACGCCGGCGAACTGCGGCTGGCGCAGTTGGCGCAGGGCCTGCCGTTCGATCTGGCGGATGCGCTCCCGCGAGAGGCCCATCTCCTGGCCAACTTGCTCCAGAGTCTTGGGGACGCCGCCTTCCAGGCCAAAACGCAGGCGCAAGATTTGTGCCTCGCGTGGCATCAACTCGCTCAGAATTTTCTCCAAGGTTTCGCCCAGCATAATGCCGTGCATGGCATCATCTGGCGACATGGACTGATCGTCCTCAATAAAGTCACCGAACTCGCTGTCATCTCCGACTGGGGTCTCCAGTGCGATGGTCTGCGGGTTGGCTTCCATAGCGTCGCGCACCTCATCAGAGGTGATGCTGAGCTGTTCGGCCAGTTCCTCCATAGAAGGTTCGCGACCGAGTTCCTGCCCTAAAATCTCGTTGGCTGCGGTAATGCGGCGCAGTTGATCGGACAGGTGTAGCGGCAAGCGGATCGTGCGCGACTTCTGAGAGAGCGCACGGGTGATGGTCTGACGGATCCACCAGCTTGCGTAAGTGCTGAAGCGATTGCCCATGGTATGGTCAAATTTGTCGACTGCAATCATCAAGCCGACGTTGCCTTCTTGGATGAGGTCGGCCATGGGCAGACCCTGATTGCGGTAGCGCTTGGCGATGCTGACAACCAGGCGCGTGTTGGCGCGGCCCAAGTGCTCGCGGGCGGCCTGACCGTCTTCAACGGCGTCGCGCAGAGCATCAGCCTGATCGCCGGTGAGCTCGCCTAGATTGTCTTCGAGGAAGGCCTGCGCCTCCTGGCCGCGGTGAATACGCTTGGCCAAGGCAATTTCTTGCTCCGCAGTCAGGAGTGGTTCACTTGCCATCTGGCGGAAGTACAGGCTAACGATGTCGTCCGCCGGTACGTGATCAATATTCTCCGGAACCACATTCTGATCTGCAAACAGATTGCTATCGGTCTTGTCATTCCCCATCGATAGCACTGCGTCAATTCCTGTTGCGTCCATCGTTCCCCTACCCTCTATGTGTCGCTCGATGTTTGTCTACGCCAGGCATTCAATGTTGTGTTTGTCAAGGTTGTGTACAGCTTTTGCACAGTTATGATACGCTCATTCAGGATGATTGTCAAGAGGCGATTGTGAACGATTTCGAAAACAAGCAAGTGATTTTCGGGTCGTTCGGCCTACCTTCAACCCCTCACTTCGGCGTATAGGCAGAGATTCTGCAAGAATCGTCGATGTGTAGGACCTATTTAAGGACGAGCCTTTCATCATGAGCCTTTCGACCCAGCCATTACGATTGCGTAAGAAGTCTGCAACTGCCCCATTCATGAGAATAATCGGCCTAGCAACTGCCTTAGAACGAAGAGCAGGAGCGGCAGCAGAGCGGCTCCAAAGACCACCACCACGAAGAGCAGCGCATACTCCGGATCGTTTTGGGTTAAATCTCCTGTGTTGCTGACTAGTCCGTTGAACACTGCACTTAGGCCGGGCAGCAGCTCTGTGCCAACCCAGGTGCCGATTCTTGATAGCTCACTGGCGGCCCCTGCCAGAATGCTTGGTTCAAGTACCCCGATGAGTGCCAATATGCCGATCGTCAGCGCGACAAAGCCCGCGGCAATCGCGAAGCGATTGGGTGCGACCAAAGCAGGCAGAGCAGTTTGCTGGCTGTTGTCGGCAAGGGCCGCAGGTTGATCGGCAATCTGCTTCGCTGTCTGCGCTTCAGGCAGCAGCGGTGTCCAGATCTGCCGTCGCTCATGAGCCTGTTGAAAGCGCATGTAGCGCTCTTGATGTGTGCCACAGCTCAAGCAGACGGTAGTCGCCACGGCAGATTCACAGCGTAGGCAGCGCGATGGCAGCCCAGTGCCGCAGGCGGTGCAGAACGTTGTCAGGCCTTCATTGGGTTCGCCGCAGGTCTGGCAAGTCCAGCCGAGCGGCAGCAAATTGCGCAGGGTATCGTCGGGAAACCCTAAGGTATCGCAATGCGGGCAGCGCATCCGG
>JAADYZ010000106.1 GCA_010092775.1 Chloroflexota bacterium | reverse complement strand
CGGCGTAGCTGTGCGGAATCTGCGCCAGACGATCGGCATTGCTGGCAGCGCCCCCATCGAGCCACACCTGATGTCCGGCTTCGCGCAGCACATGGGCCAGACGATGGGCAAAATTGCCATCCGTATCGCGGCGCGCGTAGCTGATGAAGATATGTTGATAGGTGGGCTGATTGCGCTGGCGTCGTGGGGTCACAAGAGGGTAAAGACCTTAGTGTTCTGCGTTCGCGAATTGGATACCGAGTTTGTCGTGGGCCAGTTTTAGCGCGTCGTCCATCGTTGGTGTTACATCAACCGGTAGGCGTGCCAGCCGCACGACCAGAGAACCCAGCGAGATGGCCAGGCCGCTAATGCCTACAGATATGGTCAGCACGAGGTTGATGGGCGTGTTGCGCAGAACGGCTAACAGTTCGGCGGCGGAGCTATCGCTCAGGTTGGGCTTCGTCGCCTCCCAATTGTGAATCATCACCACTGAATGCTTTAGGGCGCGAATCGAATCAAACGAAGCTGTGAGCACTTGTTTGAATTCCTCCCAACCCGTATCTGGATGAAAAGACAAAACCAGGATTCGTTTGGCATCATCATGCCAATTCACATCAATCGTCATGTTCTTCTCCCTTTCTTGTTCAGATTATCTGGAAAAACGGGGGCCATCGCAAACCTGGATGTCTGGCCAAACCAACCGGCTGTAGGGAATTGACGGGAGAAGGAGACTAGAATATACTAGACGTGTCCACTATCAGGAGGTTCACTATGGACATCCCTGGCATCTCCTCCGACAAAACTCGACCTGTCAGCTTCATCGGCCTAACGATCGCTATGCTTGGACCGGTTCTGGTCACTTTGGTGATCACGCCGCAGTTGGAGGAACCACTCGGCGCAGAGGGAGCCAGATGGCTTGGCTTGCTGTTGATCTGGTTGTGTGTGATCGGGGTTTTGGTGATCACTCGACGAGCTGAGCAGCTCCCCCTAACATCATTAGGGGTTCATCCGCTGAGTTGGAAAGACGGGCTGTTGGCGGTGGGTTTAGGCATCGCGCTGAGTGTCGCTGTCCCTCTGCTGACGCTGATGTTTGGCGGATTGTTCGGCCTGGATGATGCCGACGGCAGCATCACTGGGACGGCACAGCTCTCGCCGCTGCTGGTGGCATTTGGCGTATTGACGGCTGGTACCGCCGAGGAACTTCTATTTCGCAGCTATCCAATCGAACGCCTGGAAGGCTGGCTGGGCAGCGCTCTGCCAGGTGCCATCCTGGCAACCCTGATGTTCACTCTGGCCCATATCGTGAGTTGGAACCTGGCCCATATTGTGGTGGTGGTGCTCCCCTATGGCATCATCCTTGCCGGGTTGTACCTCTGGAAACGCAATCTGCTCTTCGTCATGATTGTGCATCTGTTGGTCGATTTACCCTTGATCGTTATCGCGCTCATGGGCTGAGCATCAGACGATTGGCTAGGGCTTAAGTTCATAGGGTGAGCGCATAGAGGGCTTCAAACGGCGGTGACGCCACAGCACATCCCACACGCGCAGCGCCGATTCGATCTTGACTGGCATGGTCATCTTGCTCTGGCCGATGCGCCGGTCCTCAAAGTAGATCGGAATCTCCTTGATCTGGTAGCCCAGCTTCTCGGTTACAAAGCACATCTCGACCTGGAAATCGTAGCCATTGGAGTGGATGCGCGCCAGGTCAATGCCGATCAACGTTTCGCGTCGCCAGACTTTGAATCCAGCGGTGGTATCACGTGTCTGGGTGCGCAAGATCATCCGCGTGTAGATTTCGTTGGCCCACCAGCTCAGCAAGTAGCGCCCCCAACCCCAACGTTCATCAAGACGTCCACCCTCGACATAGCGTGAGCCAATCACCACATCATACTGATCGATCAACTCTAACATCTGTGGGATGTACTCCGGGGAGTGTGAGAAGTCGGCGTCCATCTGCACGATGTACTTGGCGCCCTGTTCAAGCGCATAGCGGAAACCATCTTTATAGGCCGTGCCCAGGCCCATCTTATCGGGCCGTTTCATCACGTTGATGCGGCCAGGGTGGGCGGCGGCAAGCTGCTCAACGATGTCGGCAGTGCCATCCGGTGAGTTGTCGTCGACAATCAGGATCGACAGATTGGGAATACCGAGCGCCCACAGGGCTTCGGCCAGGGGCTCAACGTTGTCGGCTTCATTATAAGTTGGGATAACGACGATTACTTGGTTCATAGCGGGGCCAGTCTACCGCAGGGTTGGGAGGGAATCAAAGATGTAGAACCCATCACCAAGGGGCGACCCTGTTCAAGAATCGCCCCTTGGTATAGCTGTTCGTTTCTGACAGGCAGACTAGGGCAAGCCGATGAAGCCGACGTCTCCATTGGTCAGCGCCACGATGATCTGATCACCAGTGTCGCTCAGCGCGATGCGCCAGGCCAGCATTCCAAAACGCAGCAGGGCCAATTGACCCCAGGTCTCGGTATCCCAGGCGTAGAACTGGCCCCCATCACCGATGGAGAAGTACACGCTGCCATCCCTACTGAAAACCCCATCCTGACAGGCGTCAACGTGCACACTGTCAAGTTCAGTCACCAGCGACCAGGTGGCAGTATCGAAAATGTAAATGCTGCGATCGGTGTTGCAGGAAACCAGCAGCGATCCATCCGGCGAGAATTCCAGGTCGAATGAAGCCGGAGCGGTACTCAGCATTTGCTGTTCAACGAGGCTTTCTGAGTCCAGGATGTAAAGGCGACCGTCGGCATCACCCAGGGCCAACAGCGATCCGTCTGGGGAGTAGGCCGCTGACCAAATCCAGTTGGCGGCAGGATTGCGGAACTCATCAACCTGGGCCCCGCTGTTTCCGTCTAAGATGTAGGCATTGCGAGACTCACCGCCAACCGCCATGCGAGAGCCATCGGGCGACCAGGCAATGTCGTAGATGCGGGTGGTATTGAGCAGCGTTTCGCTAAGCTGATCGCGGTCGTTCACATCCCATAGATAGACGCGGGAGCGGTCACCGGAAGCTAGCGTCGATCCATCCGGGGAAAACACGGTGCTGAAGCTGTAGTCTGCCGAGCCAGTCAATTCACTCACGACATCACGGGTGTCGGCGTCCACAAAGCGGATCACTTTGTCCCAGCCAAAGGTCACCATCAATGGTTCGGTGGGTGATGCGCCAACTGCAGTTAGCGATGTAGCGGACATTGAGTACTGGTCAATGATTTCGATATCGTTGGCGTTATCACGATTGATCGCGCCACCAGGCTCAGGTGTCGGCGTAGCGGCCTCAGTGGGGACAGCAGTCGGTTCATTACTGCCACCAGACTGCTGCTGTTGGCCCTGGCTGTTCAGACCGCCATCGCTGTCTTCTTCCTCGGTTGGCTCTTCGGTGATCTCTTCTTCAACGACCTCTGCGGTCGGTGCAGGCGCAGGGGCGGCGGTACCCGGCACGGCGCAGGCCAGGGTCACGGCGACCAGCGCGACTAGGACAATCCAAAGAGGGAAGCGTCTCTTCTCTGAAAATGCCCCGGGCAGGTGCAATTGGGCCATCTTGCTCTCTCCTATCAATTATGCCACCTAACGAGGGTTCATTAATGACCATTATAGCGCTCTTTGGCCAGTCTGCCGCCCAAAAAACGCAAAACGACCTGCGGGGCAGGTCGTTGGAGGTTGCGAAGTGAGCAGGTCGAAAACGGGCGACTTAAGCGGCCACGCTGACCTGACGGGCTCCTTCAATCAGCTTGAAGGCTTCCTCGTTGTTGTTAACGAAGCTCAGATCGTAGAAGGTACGGGAGAAGATTTCGAGAGCACGCGCGATGGTCTTCTTGGTCGCACCAACGATCACGGTCATGCCCTGGTTCGGGTGGGTCTGCTGGGCAGCCTTGGCCAGGTTCTTCAGAGCCATCTTTGGCAGCGGGGCGCTGTCGCGGAAGTCTACAATGAAATCAACCTGATGGTTCACGCTGTCCATCATCACGGTGCGCTCATCAACTGACGCAAAATACTCGTCCCAGGTCCATTGACCTTCGAAGACGACGGCCATAATGGTCTTGCTTTCGTTCGCCCACACAGAGTGGATAGCCATCTTGAGTGTTCCCCTCAACAGATTAGAATTAAGATAAAGAGTGCTGTCTGTTCCATCAGCGCAAACTGCGCTAAACCCGCTAGAAGATAGCGGCCAGGTCTCATCATTTCAAACGAATCAGCTAAAGCCTTTGTTAAATATGGCCCAACAGCCCTTAACTTGCGGCTTGCTAGGCGTTTTTGTTGCTGCTGGCTTTGTGCTACAATCCGGCTGCGTGCTCATCACAACAGAACCCGCGCCGCATTCGAATCACTTATTAGATCATTAGGTATAATGGGGTCCGGCAATGATCGGAAGCAAACTGGCACATTTTGAAATCGTGGAGCGCATCGGGGCAGGGGGGATGGCCATGGTCTATAAAGCCTACGATCCAACCGTTGACCGCAATGTGGCCATCAAGGTGCTGCCCGAACAGTATGCCAATTCAGACGAATTCCGAGTGCGCTTTGAGCGAGAGGTCCAGGCCATCGGCAAGCTGGAGCACATCCACATCTTGCCCATCCATGCCTACGGCGAGCAGGACAATCACGTCTATATGGTGATGCGCCTGATGCAAGACGGCACCCTCAAAGACCTGATCAAAGCGCCCGACCCGATGCCTTATGACGATATTGTTCGCATCCTGGCCCAAGTGGCTTCCGCGCTCGACTATGCTCACCAGCACGGCATTCTGCACCGCGACATCAAGCCCGCTAACATCCTGCTCGACCAGTCCAACAACGGCTATCTGGCCGACTTTGGCATCGCCCATATCATGGGCGAAGTGGTCGCGAACCTGACTGGCAACGCGATTATTGGCACTCCAGCCTACATGAGCCCGGAGCAGTGCATGGGTGAAGACCTCAGCCCGGCCAGCGATCAGTATTCGCTGGGTGTGGTGCTGTTCGAGATGATCACTAGTCAGACGCCCTTCCAGCACAAACGCCCAATCGGTATTATGCATATGCATATGCTCGACCCAGTGCCCTCCGCTCGCGAGTATCGCTCGGACCTGCCCGAATTGGCGCAGCAAGTCATTGATCGTGTGATGGCTAAAGAACCCGCCGATCGCTACCCCAACTGCATGTCGATGGCCGCCGCCTTTGAGCAGGCGCTCGCTGGTAAGGGCCTGCGCCGTTTGGCCAGCCAACGCGTACCGCGCCAACTGCGCAGCCGCATCGACAGCGCTCTAGCATCGGTGCAGCTTAATCGCAATCCTGCTGACGATGCCCCAAGTAACGACGAGGGCGATAGTGCCTCCAACACGATGATCCCCGGCGACGACCCGAGTGAACGCCTCAGCAGTCTGGGCGACGAGTAACCCCAGCACCCGAACGCATCTCAACACCTCAAGGCAGACGCATCAAGGTGACGCACCGGACTTGGCTTGCAGCAAGCGAGCTTATGAAGGAAGCAGCGTAGAACCCTTGATAAACGCACTGCGGTTCATTTCAATGCTTTGGCTCTGCTAGCATCCTCTCGCCGGTTGCATCATCCTGAGATGCTTGCTACAATCGCCTTACCCATATAAACGGGTTAAACGCTATAGCAACATAAGTCGGGCCACTGGCCCAGCGAACGCCCTGAAGAGAATCAAGGGCGAGCTTAAATAAATTCAGGTCAACCTTGACATTGTTTGAACCAGTATCTATAATGTCAAGTAGTGAAGCAATTTCACTAAGCATACTGGACCAAAAGTTAAGATTCTTAAGCGACGCACAGCCGAAGTGCGCCTGGTTCAATGCAGCTTATCGCCGGTTTACACCGCAGGTCCAAGGAGATTTCAATGGAAGACAACGCTAACGCTGAGACGTTTATCCAAAACTTGGGAGCCATCGATCGTCTGAAACTCAACCTCAAGCTGAGCATTGCCCATGCGCATGTGCAGGCCGCTGCGCCCCGCGACCTGAGCTCAACCTATGATGAAAGCATCCCAGCCAACGAGCGCGGTTACCGGGTGAGCGGCACCGGCAGGGTCACCATCACCTACCTTGTCGAAGGACGCACCGGCCTGCTGACCATCGCCAGCAAAGGGCAGGAACTGCTTCAGATTGTTGAAGATGACCTAAGCCTCGATCTGGATTTGCCGCCTGGCCTCCCGATCGATCTCATCCTGACCCAGGGTATCGGCGCTTGCAACCTCGACCTGACCGACTTGACGATCGAGGAGCTAAGCATAGGCGGCGGTGTCGGTGCCATCGAGATCACCCTGCCCTCGCGCGGACAACCCGATGTGCTGCTAATGGGCAATGTGGGCGAGATCGCCGTTAACGTCCCTGAAGATGCCATTGAGCTGCGCCCCAAGGCAATCCGCGCCAAGACCAGCGTTGGCCAACTCCTCCTGAGCTTACCGCCCAGCGGTGGCTACACCCTGGAGGTCGAGACTAGCGTGGGAGGCGCAGAGATCTATCTTCCTGGGATAGTTGAAGCGCAAATTCGCCAAGTTTCGGGCTCGTTCCTCTCCGCTGTGATGTTCAGCAGTCAGCGCATCCTGGCTTCAGAGGTGGGTTGGCGGACCAATGGCTGGTCTGGCAGCGAGAGTGGGGTCAGCATCGTCGTCAAGAATCATGTCGGCGGGGTCACTATTCATGATCTAGACGTTCAAAGCACGTCTGAGTCAGCCCCGCTAGTTTAAGGAGACCTTGAGTCATGGCAGATCAATACGCCAACAGCGAACGGCCCGACAAGACCCGCGATCGCTATAACATCAAAGGCATGCTCATCGCGCTTGGCATTGTCTTCATCGTCCTGCTGATCGGGATTCCAGCGGCGCTGAGCGGTAACCTGCTCTTCTTCGTTCCGACAGCAATTGAACAAGAGCCGGTGATGGTCCACGTCTATCACAACGGCCAGCAGATCAGTTTTGAACCCGGTGACGCTGAGTATCGGCTGTTGGTCGATGCTGTTTATGAGGCCATCAGCACGGAGAACGGCTTCTTAAGTATGGGATGGTCGAACCGGCGCTTTAGCCAGGCCCGCAACGATGGCGTGGCCGTCGAGTTGATCTACGATGAACCAGTCGTCTTGCCAGGGAACCGCATTAACAGCGGCCACCCGATCCGGCTGTTCGTCCCGCTGGATGTCTATGGTACCAACAATCCACCGATCGTCTTTCGCGGTGGTGCGGGGCAATACTGGGGCGACCCGATGCGGGTTGTATCCCTAGAGCCGGTCGCGACGGCTGTCAACGTGGTCGTGGGTGACAGCACATTGGCTGAGTAGGGCCGAGCCTCACAACGCAAACTTCCCCTCCAATGGTTTCATGGCCCGATAGCTAAGCCCCTATCGGGCCACCAGATTCATCGCAATCAGGCGGCTGTGCTTACCCCAAGCGTCTCCTCGATGTAGATGCGAGCTTCCTCTAGATCGTCAAACACTTTTAGGGTCGCAAATGCTGGGAAAACAGACGTGATGATCTCGCTCATTCGATGGTGCGAACGTCGATCCGAAATGGCTGCATGGAGCCATAGATTGGGGAGGGTCCAGAAATCATGTTGCGCGTACATCGTGGCTTTGCCAAGAAGATTGGCTGGCAGTTTGTCGGTACTGCGCACATCGGCGATAACGATCACATTGTGATCGACACTTGCCACAGCCTCGGCAAGGCGGTCAAACGAATCTAGCACGCTCTCGTGGCTCAAATTCACTGGGTACACAACACCCACGATCGTTTGGCTAGGGTTCAACCATAGAAT
>JAADYZ010000105.1 GCA_010092775.1 Chloroflexota bacterium | reverse complement strand
TCGGAACGCAGCATGCCGATGCTGGCAGGATAGGTCAAATCGGTGCCGAAGGTGGCATCAAAGATCACAGGACGCAGCGGCCCTAACCGCACCTGATCAAACACCATGCCCAATGCGCTGGTGCGCCGCCACATCGCCCCGCTTTCCGGATTGTAAATGATGATGCGGTTAGCAAAGGTCAGCGCCATCCCGGCGAAGGCGGCCATCAGGCCCCCACCTGTCCCGATAACGGCCACTGACAATCGTCCGACGCCACCTGCGCGTGCGAAGCCAATCACCGCGATGATACCCAGGCTCAGACCGATCAGGGCTAGGACCAACAAGAAGACACCCAACACTGGGTTTGGCCCGGCGATTTGCCGTTCGACCTGGAAGTCACACTCACCTTGAGGCCGCCGGTCGCAGCCACGCAGTTCGGGCCCGACCGACCGCCCACAGGTCTCGCAGAGGATTAGTTTCTTTGTCTTTGGCATAGGGTTCATCATGCCAAAGGACGCACGACTTCGCCAGTTTTCTGCAAATAAATC
This sequence comes from Chloroflexota bacterium, assembly GCA_010092775.1. Taxonomy (GTDB): domain Bacteria; phylum Chloroflexota; class Anaerolineae; order Aggregatilineales; family UBA3940; genus TC-71. The sequence continues at coordinate 2,537 of JAADYZ010000105.1, read as the reverse complement.
AGGCCCGACATCGAGCCGGGCCTGTCATTGCTAACCTGAAATGGCGATTACATCACGGATGTGTAATGCCGGATCATGTATAGGGCATCGGCCACACTCGGCGCTACATCTAAGCGGCGCTCTTCCCCATATTGCGACTGACCGTTCGCCGCCACGACCATATCAATCAGCTTGGACTGGCCTGCCACAATGGTGTGGCTGCGGGCGCTCAGAAAGCGGCTGTCTTCACTTCGTAGTTCGCCCAATGCCATCAGCAAGTCGCCAAAACGAAAGGATTCTTCGGTCAGGTCCTGAATGATGCTAAGCTGCTCCCAGCCCTGCGCCTCAAATTCGCTACGAAGGCGGCGGTTCAGGGCCTTGAGGTCACGGCCACCCTGATAGGGCGGCAGCCAGCGTACAATGATAATCGCCTCGTCGGCGAGTACTTCAATTTCGGTAGCCAAGTTTGGACAACATCTCCTCATTTGCCAGCAAATGGGTCGACGCAACGATACCTGTTGCCGCGTCGACCACCCCTGCTTGTCTGCTTGCTTTACGGACTTGCTCCACTCCCAATGGAGACCCTTTGATTCAATCATAGGGCCACTCTTTTGGCAAGTGTAAAGTTGCACTATCCAGACCGAAGCTACACTTCGATGAACAGCTCTCCGTTTTCTTCGACGATGTTGAAGGTTGTGAGGTCGGCGGGCTGACGCCCCAGCTTCACCAGATCGCGTGACCAATCCGGCAGACGGATGCCCACCAACCCGCGTACCCAATCTTGATTCTTGCCACTACACAGGTCGAACACCGAATTGTGCCAGGGGCACTCCAGCACTCCAGCGGAGAATTTGCCGCCTGCTAGCGGCAGGTTGAGGTGTGGGCACACGTTGGTGGCCGCGCAATAGCGATCACCGACCCGCCCCACGACGTAGGATTGACCCATCGCCTTGACTTCGTAAAGCTTCTCTTCCTGGAAATCCTCGACCTTGCCGATCGAGATGCGTTGTGTTTCACTCATGCCAGTTTTCCTCTGGGTCTTTGTGCGAATCATGCGTCTTGATCTTAGCGTGCGAGGCGCAATCGGCAATGCGCCCTGTCTTGAGGGTTCAGCCGAACACGGTAGGTGCGAGCAGACCATGTGGAATGGCGGTCAACCCGAGGGCCTTAGGGTGCGGGATCACTAATCAACTGGGCGCTGACAATCAAGCGGTCCAGGTAGCGTTCTTCAGCGTCGTCCCAGCCGGTGCAGGTGATCAGCGTGAGGCGGTAGTCGTCGGTTTGATGGGTAACGTCGACGGCGCTCGCACCGACCGTGTGGACCGCAGTTACTTCATACCATAAGCGTTCGTCACCGCGCCGGATGAAGACCAGATGACCAGGTTCGAGCTGGTCCAGTTCGTGGAAGGGCCCCCAACCAGCATCCGGCACCGTGATGTGTCCGGCCAGCACCGCGTTGCCATAGTCACCGGGGAAGACTGTGCCCTCCAAATGGGCGACCGCAAAGCCAACTTGAGAGACATCCCACTGCCGATCAACGATCGGGGCATGGACGATGTGTGTATTGATGTTCAACTCAGGGATAATCAGGCGGGACTCGTAGACATCCTCATGGGCTGAGGCACGCCCAATGGGCTTGGTTTGGTCGATTGGGTCGGGTGAATCCAAGGCCAGGATGAGATAGCCTGCACCAGCCAGCAAGGCAATTCCACTTGCCGCGAAGGCCCACCCTGAAAGCCGCTGGCGCGCCTGATTGGCCTGGTAGACGCTCATGCCCAAGTCGCCACGAAAGCGCCAGGTCTGCTGGGCACGCAGCAGCAATACCACCCCTAAACCGAGCCCTATCCCCAAAGCGACGATCAATAGGTCAGACGGGCTCAGGCTGCCCAGAAGGGTGTCAATTGTTGTCATGATGCGTAACGATTACCTATAGACCCGCTAATTCGCTTGTGCATTAGCGCACAGTCGCTTAAACTCATCTAAGTACAATCGGCGTATTAAGCCAACTTATTCTGTTGGAGGCAAACTATGGCTAGCTTAGCACGTGTTAGAGGCATCCGCAAAAGCCTCGTGGCACTCCTGTCGGCTTTTGCAGTGCTGGTGGCTGCGATTGCGTTCAGTCCATCCACTGTGGTGGTTGCCGCACCCGGTGATGTGTACACGGGCACGGTCTTTATCGACTACAACGGTAATGGCCAGCGCGACACCGCCGTTGGGAGTGGATCAGCACAGGGGAATGGAAACTTTTCCTTCGCCTTTGATGAAGGGGTACCGGGCGTAACCGTTACCTTGTATGACGCAAGCGACAACACCTGGCCTGTTGTGACTGATCCAAACGGGGATTATTCGATCACCGTTCCGGCTGGCTTCGATAATGGCCCGTATCGCATTGAGTTCACTGGGTATACGAACTTCTTCTCTACCGTGTTTGAAAACGCCGCTGCCGCCGACTCCCAAAGCTCGGTTCGCTTCGTCCCCGATGGCGGAGGTACGGGCATCAACTTTGGGATCAGCAACGTCGATGTCCATTGTCCCACACTTCCCAATCCTCCTGACTT
>JAADYZ010000558.1 GCA_010092775.1 Chloroflexota bacterium | reverse complement strand
GCAATGCGAGCAGCAGCAGCGCGACCATCCGGAACCCGACGCCACCGATTGCCCCGACAGGTAGCGGACCAAGCAGCGGGGTCGGGCCAAGGGGGGTGGCAGCCGCGCCGTCGACAAAGGTCACAGCGAGCGCGGCAAAGCCGTTCAGGACAGCATGGCCCAACACGGCTGGCCAAACACTCCCCGTCTTGAAGCTGGCCCAGCCCAGCAGAACCCCGACTGAGAAAGTAAACAGCACCATCGCAGCCAAGCCTCCCCAGGGCGCACCTGAATAGTCCAGGCCGTAGTTGTGCCCCATCGCGATGATTGGCCAATGCCAGGCCCCCCAGATCAAACCCATGAGCAGCATGGCGGGCCAAGGACCCAGCGGCATCAATTTGGGTTGGAGGTAAGCCCGCCAGCCGAGTTCCTCACCAAAGGTAAAGAAGCTGTTTAGCAGCGGAGCCAGGAACACAGCCTGGACCAAGCTAATGGCAAAGAGGCCGCTGGCGCTCATCGCGACGCCGCTTTGTTCGGAGATCATTGCGACTTGCTCCCGCAGGACGCTCATGCTGGGGTCAAAGGTGGCCGGAAAGAGCACAAAGTAAACGACAGTACCCAAGGCAATCAGCAAGGGTGGGAGGAGCCAGGTCGCCAGCAAATAGGGCCAAGCCTGGCGCAGGTTGATCCCCAGGCCTGCGTTGCGCAGTCCTTCACCCGTCAACAGGCGGGTGGCAACCGTGGCGATAGCCGGTGACCACATGTAGGGTCCAGCGATGAGAACAACCGCCAAGGTCAATCCGGTCACAGGGTCAATCTGAGGGCTGTCTGCCAGCCCCCCAGTCAGCCTAACGATTGCACCTGTGCCGTAAGCCAGCCCAAACGCCAGGGCTAGATAAATGCCAATCCGGCGACCATCTAGTTCAGTTGTTTTGTTCATTGGTCTCACCCAATCCTGGTAGCCAGATTGTGAAGCGTGCACCCGCATCAGGGGCACCCTCGACGGCCACGCTGCCTTGATGTAGCCGTACAATCTCTTGTACGATGGAGAGCCCTAAACCGGTTCCAGGTCGGCCCGATTTCCGCCCAACTCGACCCCGGTAGAAGCGGTCAAAGATGCGTTCCCGCTCAAAGCTGGGCACGCCTGGCCCGCTGTCTTCAACATAGATCCCCCAATACGGATTGCCGGACTGCACATCGTGGGAGGTGCCTAGAACAATCTCCCCACCGCTGGGTGTGTAGTTCAGGGCATTGGTCAGCAGGATACTGACGGCTTGCCCCAACAACATCCGATCGCCAAAGACCAGCGCTTGATCGTCGCGATGCTGATAGTGTAAGCGCAGCATGTGCTGATCGGCCAGGCTGCGCCGATCTTCAACATATTCGATGGCGACGCCCCGCAGATCGAAGGCCACCGGATCGAACTCCATGCGGTCCTGATCCAGCCGCGAAAGCTGAAGCAGGTCCTCGATGGTGTGTTCCAAACGGGAGGTCTCGCGCGCCAGATGGGCCAAGTACTTGGGCGATTTCTCAGGTTGGGTGACAAGCAAGTGATGATACAATTTAATGCTCGCGATGGGTGTGCGCAGTTCATGGGAGACGTTGGAGACGAACTCATCCTTGACGCGCGTCAACTGGCGCAGTTGAGTGTTGGCCTCGAACAATTCGCTGGTGCGAGCCGTCACCCGTTCTTCCAATTCGTCGTGAGCTTTGGAACGAGCTATAGCCAGAGCGATCAATTCAGCGGCCTGACGACACCACGCGATTTCCTCCTGCCTGAAGCTATGCGCGTCACCAAAGGAGATGATCAGCGCGCCCAGTTTGCGCTCCCCTGCAATTAGCGGGGCTGCCAGCACATTTTGAAAGTGCCCTTCACTCAGGTCAGGCTGCCAACTGAATTCGGTATCTTGCAGGTTGTTAAAGGTCGTAACCGCCCCAGTGGAGAGCACATGCGCCGTGAAAGTCGGCTCACTATCTGCGCTAACTGGCCCCATCTGGAGGTAGTCTTGATGAAAGTGACCAGAGGCAGCACCACGATTGACGGTTCGGCTGGCTTCATCCCACAGGGTGATGTACGCCGCTGAGCTCTCAATGATCCGGGCCGCCAGATCAGCCAGGCGGCGCAGCAAGTTGTCGCGGTCTTCTTCGGACAAACCGGCGCGGGTGATCTGGTTAAGCAGGTTGAGGCGTTTGGTTCGATCGAGCCGGGCCTGATAGAGGCGTGCGTTGCGGATCGCGATCGCAGCTTGATCAGCCAAGGCCCCAAGGCGCTCCACTTTGTCGTCGGTAAAGTAGTTCCGCTGCATGCTGTCTAGGTTGATGAAGCCAATCACCTCGCCTTCGATCATAATGGGCGCACCCAAATAGGAGGCGATTGCACTCAGGCCCTCCACATGGGCCCACTCGGGGTCGGCATAGATGTCTCGCTTGAGGCAGGGCTGCCCCGTCTCAACCATCCGGACAAATGAGGACACATCTGCCACCACCAACGCCGCCTGATCAGCCGCGTCACCCATCCCGTGCTCAGCATAGCCTCGATGTGAGGCGATTCGTGCCACCCCCTGCTCATCAATCAGCATGATGTTGGAG
>JAADYZ010000557.1 GCA_010092775.1 Chloroflexota bacterium | reverse complement strand
TTCAGGGGCAGGGTGCCCGGCTTGAGGATCTCATCACGGTGCAGGTTGGTTACCGGCACCTCAGCCGTAGGGATTAGCCAGAAGTCTTCCTCCGCATCGCGATAGAGATTTTCGCCAAACTTGGGCAGGTTGCCCGTCCCCACCAGGCAGTGCTCGCGTACGATAAAAGGCGGATAGACCTCCGTGTAGCCATGCTCGTTGATGTGAACGTCCAGCATCCAGGTGATCAGCGCCCGTTGTAGACGTGCCCCAAGCCCGCGCAGCACGTAGAAGCGCGAGCCAGAGAGCTTCACGCCACGCTCAAAATCAATGATGTTGAGTTCGGTTCCCAGGTCCCAGTGGGCCATTGGCTCAAAGTCGAATTCCCGTTTCTCACCTTCCTCGCGCACCACGACGTTCGCAGCGTCGTCTTGGGCGATGGGCACATCCTCCGCCGGAATGTTGGGAATCCATAAGAGCTGCTCGTCTAAGTTCGCTTCGACCTCACGCAGGTCTTCTTCTTGCTTGCCCAGCCGGGCGTTGAGGCTCTTCATCTCGTCGATCTTCTTCTGACGTTCCTGTGCATTGCGCGACTGGCCGATGATCTTGCTGACCTTGTTCTTCTCGGCGCGCATCTCCTCGACAGATTGGAGCAGGTCGCGGCGGCGACCGTCCATCTCCAAGATCAGATCGATGCGAGAGAGAGCATCTTCATCGAACAGGTCGCGCATGGCCTGCTTGACGCGCTCGGGTTCGTTACGGATCAGGGCTAAATCTAACATGATACACTTCTCCTTATTGGACTCCGTTTAAACAGAAAACGCTCTCATCCTCATACCAGGACGAGAGCGTTGCTCGTGGTGCCACCTGAATTCGTCGCCTGTCGGTGACCCTGATCTTCATTGGGATGGCTCGTCAGCCAGGTTTGGATCACGGACGCGGTCGACCTCATTGCGCTGTAACGGGCGGACCCGACTCCCCATTTCCGAGGAGTGACATGCTCAGGGGTGCTAACCCTTCAAAGTCGTTTGGATCAATGTGCTGTTGTCAATGTGCTAAGTGCGGACAGTTTAGCGTGGCCCGCCTGTCCCGTCAACCAAGAATCACCTCGAAAATGGCCCATTTGTAACAGGCATGTAGAAGAGACATAAAAAAGTCATAGATTTGCGTGACAATTGATAGGTTCAACGCTATTGTGAGGATGGAGACTCTTGTACTATACTAAGTGAAATAGGACAACGACGGAGAGGCAACAATGAAAGACCGACTAGTCAATTCCAAGGGCAAGTTATACGATCAGGATAGCCCGATCATCTCGGAGTTCGCAGAGATCTTCGACGGTGAGGATATTGATTTTGAGAACCTCTTCCGTTCCGCGTACTTCACAGAGCTGACCTACTTCGACAAGCGCAAAGACGAGTTCATCCTCGGACAGCTTGAAGACTTCGAGAACTCGGATGAGCACAGTGTGCGTGACAGCGCCTTCGCCACCACTCTGGTCAGCATCATGATGGCCGATATGGGCATCAACTTCGATGAATTTGATCAACTCTCCCCCTCCGAGCAGACCCATCAGCGCGAGGTTTATCACGGACTGCGTAAGAGCATCCTGTTTACCTTCTATTGGATGCGCCATGCGGGCTATGGAGGCTGGCACGACCACCTGAAGAAGTTTCACTTCCCCACCCGGCTGGTGGAATCGGTCACGATGATTGACTTCTACGAGCCAGAAGAGCAGGAAGATGACGAGGAAAGCGGCGCAGCGCCCAGCCTCGGCTAATCCCACTTATTGACGAGCAATCACAGGCCATGCCCGATAGCATGGCCTGTTTCGATTCAGGCGGCGGACTGCTTGGCCGCAAGCTGCTGCTTGACCTCTTCGAGGCGGTCACCATGAAGTTGGTAGAACATCAACATGCCAGCGGCGGCCAAACTGCCGATGAAGGGCGGGATCGTCATGAAAAAGCGGAACCCCTCACCTACGCTGGCAGGCTGCACGAGCAGCGCTGTATCGTAGCCGAAGCGGGTCGCCACCCAGGTGAACAGCAGGGCGCTAATGGCGCTGGCGAGCGTGGTGATCAGGCCCAGGAAACCATAGTAGATCCCCTCACGCCGCCGCCCGGTGAGCAGTTCGTCTTCATCCACCACATCGGTCAGGATTAGATCGCCCATGTAGATCATGCCGGAAAGACCGATTCCGATAAACACGCCAACAAAGGAGGTTGACGCTACCGTAAGCGGCAGCCCCAGCGGCAAAACCGACACAGCCATCACGGCGAAGGCGGCCATCAGCGTGCCACGTGGCCCAATAGCGCGTGCCACAGCCTTCCAGATCAACAGGGCTGGGATGGCTGACAACACCACGACACCCAAGATGATCGAGCTGTTGGTCTCATCGACCCGCAGCGTGTACTGCACGTAGAAGGGAATACCTGCCGTGAGGGTGTAGGTCACAACGAAGCGCAGCGTCTGAGCGCCAATCACACTGAGGAAGTTGACGTTCGTCAGCGCTTTGCCAATTTCGTCCCACACCGGGCTGTTATCGACCTCATCATCCAGCGGGCGTTCAACCATGCCGCGCAGGCCAATATGAACCAGTATGGTGGCCAAGACCGCGTAGGCCACTCCCATCACGATCCAGCCGAGATGGGGCGCAATGGCAGGCGGCAGGCCGCCACTGAAACGCGCCCAGAATTCATCATTGCCGTAGATCAAGGGGGGCAAGGCCAAGCCCACCAGCAGGCCAATTAATAGGAACAGATTCATGCGTGCGCCGACATCGGTCCGAGCTTCGTAGGACGGGAACATCTCCGGCAGCAGGCCATAATAGGCAATCGTCCCCATCGCTGTATAGAGGCCATCCCAGACGACGAGCACCGCAATGAAATAGATCAGCAAGGCAACCGGCTGAGTCGTACCGTCGAATGGAGCCACCCACAAGAGGGCGAATGCAATTGCCATGGGGATGGTGCCGAACATCATATAGGGGATGCGGCGGCCCCAGCGCGTCCGTGTGCGGTCTGAGACGTAGCCCAGGATGGGGTTGTTAATCGCGTTGTAGATCGCGAAAGCAGTCAAGGCCAGGCCGACCCAGGCGGGTGGCAGGCGTTTGACATCTGCGTAATAGAAGAGAGCGAAGGCGCCAAAAGCTTGCTGCGTGGCTATCAAGCCTAGATTGGGCAAGGCATACAGCCAGCGCTGTTGATCCGTCGTCGACAGAGTGGGGTCCTTGCGGACCTCTGAATCGGCTCTAGTGTCCACAGTGATGTATCCTGATGGTTATTGGGGTGCGGTGCTGTTGGGAAGCACCACACGTAAGTCCAGTGTGCCCCGATGTTTGCATACCAACCACGACTTAGAACGAGCTAAGCCCTACGAAGTTACGCGAAAATGTGGGTGATTGCCAGCTTAAAGGCGTCGTTTGCGTCGCATCGGGTGTTTGGGTGGTCTCATGATACGTCTTGCGCTAGGGTTGTATCATGACTGAACATCAGGACTCCTCGACCGCAGAGCATATCCTGCATCGTGCCCTGCACCTGTTCCTGAGCGTTGGAATCAAACGGGTGACCATGGATGACGTGGCGCAGTCCGCCGGACTAACGCGTGTAACGGTCTATCGTTACTATGGTGGAAAGCAAGACCTTGTGGATCGGGTTTTCCAGCAGATTGCCGCGAGCTTCACCACTGCCAGCCAGCGCCTGGAAGATGACCGAACGGTATCCATCGAGGAGACTGTTGATGCTCTGGGTAGGGCACTCACCAACCTACCCCCCGGCGATTTCCCCGCGCGGCTGGATGAACTGCGCCGCCTGTACCCCGACATCTATGAGCGCTTCCGACGAACGCGCCACACTGCCCTGGAGTTGATCTTCGAGCACCTGTTTGACGCCGCGGCTGCCCAGGGTCGATTGCGCCCAGGGCTAGATCGGGCAGTGGTACAGACCTATTTCATGGTGGCGGTGGTCAATGTGATTGAGCATCCCCAACTGATCGGGCAGGGTCTCGCTCCGGATACTATCTTCCAGACCGTCAAATCGATCTTCTTGCATGGCATCTTGACTGGTACCTAAGCACTATTCCGAGCGATTTGCACAGCTTCAACCCTGAAAATATGGACAAAACCTGGACGAATAATCGAAAATTCGTTATAAAACCTTGACAAACTTTGGTTAGGCCAGTATGATCCTACTGTCTGCTGAGGTCATCCACAGCACAAATCGAGGCTGACAGAATCTGTCGGAGAGGTACGCAGCATGTTCAACTTTGGACGCAAGAACGGCAAGAGTAACGGAAACAATGATAACGCGCATCACCATCTGATCGAGCTACGTCAGGTCGTGAAGCGCTATGAGACAGCCGCTGGGGCCTTCACCGCATTGAAGGGCATCGACCTGACGATTGAAGCTGGCGAATTCGTCGCCATCATCGGTAAGTCGGGCAGCGGCAAATCAACCCTGATCAACATGATCACCGGTATCGACCGCCCCAGTGAGGGCGAAGTCTTTGTGCGCGGCACGGCCGTCCACGAGTTGGACGAAGGCAAAATGGCCGAATGGCGTGGCACTGAGATCGGGATCATCTTCCAGTTCTTCCAACTGCTGCCGACTTTGACGGTGATCGAAAACGTCATGCTGCCGATGGAATTCTGCAATCTCTACAATCGCAAGCAGCGCCGCGAACGTGCCTTAGACCTGCTTGAGATGATGGATGTGGCCGAACACGCGCACAAGCTGCCCAACGCCCTATCAGGCGGTCAGCAGCAGCGCGTCGCGATCGCGCGCGCCCTGGCCAATGATCCGCCGCTGCTGGTGGCGGACGAACCCACTGGCAACCTGGACAGTCGCACGGCCAACGCCGTCTTTGCACTGTTCGAACAGCTTGTGGCCGAAGGAAAGACCATCGTGATGGTGACCCATGACGATGACCTGGCCAGCCGCGTGACCCGCGCCTTGATGGTGCATGACGGTCAGATTGTTGATGAACTGCGGCAGGCGCAAGACTACATTGCTCATCAGCCTATCCCAGAGGTTGAAGAGATCGCTGCGAAGTAGCGAACCACAGGGGAAGGGTTTTTTGGGGCGGCCAGGTGGGCCGCCTCATCCGATTCTAGGGAATAATGATGATTTGGGTGAGTGAAACATGATGATCCGCTGGCGCAAAGTGCTGCGCGAGATTTGGAGTAATACGGCACGGACGGTGCTGGTTGTCCTGTCGATTACGGTTGGCGTGTTTGCCGTTGGTACGATCGCCAATTCCTGGGTGGTCCTACTGGATGACCTGAACACAGCCTATCTGGCGACCAACCCCGCCAGCGCCACCTTAACGGTCGAACCTTTTGGAGATGATCTGGTGAGCGCGGTTGAGTCGCGCCGGGACATTGCCCAGGCAGAAGGTCGCGGCGGGGTGAATGTGCAGTTCCTCAATGCCGAGGGCGAGAAGGTAACCATCAGCCTGGCCGCGGTTGAGGATTTTGACGAGCTGGCGATCAGTCAGTTTACGCCTGAGGAAGGTGCCTGGCCCCCTGCCCGACGCGAGTTCCTCCTTGAGCGCTCGTATGC
>JAADYZ010000556.1 GCA_010092775.1 Chloroflexota bacterium | reverse complement strand
TGGGGCCCATAATCCAGAAAAGATGGCCGCCCTTGGCAAATCGCTTGAGGCCATCTCTGCCAGCGATCAAAGCCGCCAGATTGTGGTGTTGAGTCTGCTCGCATCCAAGCAGGCTGATGCTATCCTTGAGCAGTTAGCCCCCATCACGGATACGCTGATCACAACGGCAACGAGCATTCCTGGCAAGCCCTCAATGCCCCCGGAGGACCTGGCTAGCCTCGCTCGTGGCAGAGGGATCGCTGACGTGCGGGTGGGTGGCAAACCCCTTGATGCCTTGCGTCAGGCGCTGCACAGTGCCAGCCCACAAGATAGCATTTTGGTGACTGGCTCGCTCTTTCTGGTTGGGGCGGTTCGCTCCTATTGGTATCCCATCGAACAGATTGTCAGTCAGCGGACCAGCTTTCCCGACTAGGTGCCTCTGACCCGCCGTCACGGGCTTGTTGAGTTACGAAGTCTTGCAGTGGGTTGATTCTCGCGCGAGGACTGTCGTATGATGGTCGCACAAGCGACGATGGGCTGGCATTCACACTTGACATTAGAAGGGATGCCAGCATTAACAAGCAGCCAGAGTTCTCTGCCCATGCACTTCAGCGCTGTGCTGAACGGAATGTCTCAGAAGATGAGATTCTCTACATCATAGCGAACGGGCACACGTTTCATAATGCGGGTGCTGTGTTTGCGGAGCTTCGGAAAGACTCAGTCCCCGAAGAGGATCATAGAGATCAGCGGATTGCCCAGTTGATCGGCACAACGGTCGTGCTGAACACAACCTGCAGCACGGTGATCACTGTCTACCGGAACCGCTGTGCTGGAAAGAAGAACCGCCGCAAGGCCAAATACCGTCAAGCGGCCTGATCTTTCGACCCAGCCAGTTACGCCATTGGACCTGTGACCCCTAGGTGATTGTCAGCCCATCTGCTCGTTTGCCGAAAGGTCGACTTCATGCTTACCATTCTGACGCTTCTAGCCCTCGGCGGTGGCATCGCATTCATCTTGTTCGGACTGATTCTAATTGCACCGCAGGTTCGCATTCACCAAATCGAGATCTATAGTCTGGGGTCTTGGGTCTTCCGCGCCGGGATTGGGCTTTCTCTCCTGGCCGTTGTGGTCATGGCAGGTACGGGCGTTTTGCAGGAATTGGAGTCGATCAGCTTGTGGGCTGGTTTGGCCGCCCTGCTTGGTGGGCTTTTCGTCTGGAATCATGAACGTGCCCAGGCCCTCCACGACGGCGCAGAGACCTGGGACTGGCAGCAATCTCTCACCCTTCAGATGATGAGTAGTGGCGCGGTCCTCACCCTCATGGCCGCGGTCTTGGTGCTGACTTAGGGCTTCACATCGACCACATGGTAGGCTGTGACGGGGTCGCGCATCCCCTTGAGGCTTAAGCCGGGCACCGATTCAACCTCCACCTGAGCCTTGACCAGATCATAAGTCGATTGGCTGATGTAAACCTGTTCACCCGGTGTCACACCACAAATGCGCGAGGCCAGATTGGCGGCCCGCCCCACTACGGTGTAATCGGTGCGCAGTGGCGAGCCCATCTCTCCAATCGTTAATTCCCCTGTCGCGATCCCGACACCGAGTGGCGCGCGCGGTAGGCCCCGCCCTTCCCAGACCATCATCACTTCTCGGTGCCGGAGCTGCATCTGGCGCGCCACCCGAATCGCTCGAAGTGCATGATCCTCCTGCTGGAAGGGTGCGCCAAACAAGGCGATCACGCCGTCCCCGATGAACTTATCGAGCGTCCCTTCAAACTCCAGGATGACATCGGCCATCGTGCCCAACGTCGCATTGATGAAGCCCACCAACTGATCCGGGTCGACTGTCTCGGCCAGTTCGGTCGAGTTGCGCATATCGGCGAACATCACCGTGAGTTGCCTGCGTTCGGTCCTCAGGAAGTCCACCTCAGGCGTGGCGAGCAGCCGCTGCATCACGCGAGGATCAACCGAGCGCCCCAGCACCTGACGCAGGCGGCGCTGCTCCAGGCTCTCGAAGATGGCAGTATCCATCTGGCTGCCAATCGCCCGCAGCAGTTTGTGATGATCGTCCGTGAAGCCCTTCGAGCCGTGGCCATTCACGACGCCGAATACGCCCAGAATTGTCTCATGCAGAATCAACGGAATACACATAATGGAGCGCAGTGCGTCTCCGATGTTGTTGTGCCAGACCAAATCAGCCTTTTGCAAGGATTCGTAGGCCACCTGCTGTACCGCTTCGTGGTGTGGCGAGATGTGAAACATATCATCGTGGGCGACAGCACGCAGTTCGAGCTTTTTGCCGTGCCGATCATAGAGCATGATGAAGCCCATCTCCGCGTGAATTGCACTGCGGATTTCCTGCAAGACTGCATTCAACATATCGTCAAAGGGCAGATTCTGATCTCGGATACGATCCACCCGGTAGATCGTCTCGATCTCGCGGTTGCGCAGGTCCAACTCGTAAAAGGCGTGCCCCTGCACAATCGCGGAGTCGATGTGCTTCTCGACCGTCGCCAGCAGCAGGTTGTCCACCTCGGTAAAGGGAGACGCTGCTCGCGCCACGAGCATCACGCCGAGCGGTTCATGGTCACGCCAGGTGATCGGCACAGCAGCAATCTGGAGGTCATCGGAAATACCCTTTGCCGCCCAATTGATGGCCACTTCCTCAGCCGACCAAATGTCAACTGTAGGCAGCTTGAGCGCCGCTTGTGTCATCTGCTTAATGGCGTCCGCCCCAATCTGCGAGTAGCGATCACCGCGATCACTCATCGCCTTGAGTTCTAGTTCCTTTGTGCCGCGGCTGTTCACCGCCAGCAATACGAGGTCGGCATTGAACTCATCCGCCACAAGATTGACAATCCCGCTGAACATGGCTGTAGGATCAGCCGAATTGTCGCGGATGGTGTCAATCGCTTCGATGAGGGCCAGTTTCTTTTCTTTGCGCGCAAGAATCTCGCGCAAGCTGCTGTCGTCCGTCATGATTGATCTCTTTCTAAGAGGAGGGGCGCTCGCCTAAGACCATTGTACGCCCTAGGCCTGACTTGTGACAAGCGTTGGCCCATCCTCGCCAAATCCCCCTGTACTTCTGACTCTGCTCGCGCTAGACTTGCCCCGATGACTGAGACACGACGCCAACTCGCCCTGTACCTGTTGTTTGCCGCCATCGTTTTGACCGGTGTTGGGCTGCGCCTCGTCAATCTGGATCATCTGCCGATGTATCTGGACGAGACGACCCACATCTTCCGCGCCCACGCCATCCACACCGATGGCCAATGGTTCCTTGGATTAACGACCAACAAAGCACTCTATCCGATTGCCCTGGCTGCCTTGTACCCTCTGGGGCCAGAAGGTCCCTGGCTGGCTCGGATGCTGTCGGTGCTGTGTGGCGTGATCAGCATGGCCGCTGCGACCGGTCTGGGGAAGGCCCTTGGCGATTGGCGCGTAGGTTTGCTGGCGGGGCTGTTCTACGCGCTGATCCCGATGGCGGTCTTTCACGAACGTCAAGCCCTGGTTGACCCGATGATGGCCATGTTCACTACACTGACCACGCTGTTCGCGGTGTGGCTGGTGCGCAAGCCATCGATCGGTTTGGCGGTCCTATTGAGCCTCAGTTTGGCTGGGGGCTACCTGACGAAGGCCCCGGCCTTGCTCTTCTTCGGCGTGCCGCTGGCAGCCGTGGTATTACTCTCGACGGATTGGAAACAAGCTGGCCGGGCGCTCGCTCACATCTTGCCAGCGATCGTCGCGGGCGGATTGGCCATCTACGCCGTTTATGAGATCGCCGCCAATCAAGGCTTCGTGCCGAACAATAACCAAGTCAGCGGGAACCGCTTGCGCCTGCTGACCCTGAACGACCCAAGCACAATCGACGCCATTCTGCGCGATTATGGCAACTTTCAGGAGTTCATGACGGGCTACC
>JAADYZ010000013.1 GCA_010092775.1 Chloroflexota bacterium | reverse complement strand
AGACGAACTTGACAGCCTGTCTCCCAACCAGGTGATTCATCCCGAGATGCGTGAGCAAGTTCAGGGCTATACCCGTGCCCGCCTGGCCGGACGAGAGGCACCCGCACGCTATGAGCTGAAGGTGCTCACCAAGAGTGGCGAGACACGCCTTGTGGACCTCAGTGTCATGGTGATTGACTACAATGATGAACCGGCTCTGCTGGGTGCCGCTCTCGACATCACTGAACGTAAACGGGCAGAAGAAGCCCTGCTAGAAAGCGAGAGCCTATTTAAGGACCTCGCCAATAATGCGCCTGGTATGGTCTACCAGTTCAGGATTGATGCCGACGGAAACTGGACGTTCCCCTATGTCAGCCCAGGATCATTGCAGTACTATGGCTTTGAACCGGCTGAGATTGTGGCGGACCCTCAGCTACTCGTTGGTGCGGTTCATCCCGAAGATCGCACCCGGCTCGAAGAAGCCGTTGCCCTATCCCTTCGAGAAAACACACCCTATACGATTATACATCGGGTTACGACAAAGGACGGACAGATCCGCTGGATGGATGCACGCTCCACACCCAAACGGATGCCCGACGGCGGCACCTTATGGAATGGCATTGCCATCGACATCACGGAACGTAAACAGGCAGAAGCCAAGGAGCGAGAAGCCAGGCGCTTTGCTGACGCCCTGGCTGACTGCACCTCGGCGGTCACTATGGCCGGGTTAAACCTGGATCAGGTCTTGGCGCGCATCTTGGATCACTTGAGTGAGTTTGTCCCGCATACGGGGTCGAACATCATGCTGTTAGACTGGGAGAAAGAGATTGCGCGCGTGGAGCGCTTCTGCAACTCCTACGCTGAGAACCGCCTGCCCGGACCGCGACTTGGTGAAGAAATCCCGCTGGCAGAACGACCCATCTTGCGAGCACTTTGCCAACAGAATAAGGCATTGATTGTATCCGATGTCTTGCTCGCTGATGATTGGCGGCACGGCGAACCGTCCTGGATCCGCTCGTACGCCGGCGCACCGATCCACATCAACGGGCAGGTGTTGGGCGTTCTCAACGTGGATAGTTCCGACGCAGGTTCATTCACGGCGCAGCATCTAGAGCGCTTGCAAGCCTTCGCTGATGCGATGGCTGGTGCGATCCAAAATGCCCAGATGTACAAGCAGGTCACACAGCAAAAGAGTCTCCTCGAGTCGACCGTCGCGAAACGCACCGCTGAACTCCGCCGCTCGAAAGAACAGGTCGAAATGATCCTGCACACCAGTCCTGATCCGATTCTCTTCCTCAGCCCAACAGGCGAGGTTGAGAGTGTCAATCCGGCCGTACAAGCCGCCTTCGGTTACGAGGCTGATCATTTGCTCCGGAAGTCCATGGCCATGCTCTTCACCACCGATCAATGGTGGCGCGTCAAGCAGGCTTTGGACCGCGCGCTAACCCAGCTTGAGGTGCAGCGATTTGAGGGAATCGCGCTTCGCGAAGATGGCAGCACCTTCGATGCTCGGCTGGCCTTCTCGCCGATCTCGGGCGGGCAGTCTGTTTCTGGCATTGTGTGCACCATCCAGGATGTGAGTTGGTTGACAGAGGTCGCGCGCATGAAAGACGCCTTTGTCTCCAATGTGTCGCACGAACTGCGCACGCCCATCACCAGCCTGAAGCTCAACCACACCCTGATGAAGATGAAACCCGATCGTGCGGATACGTATATGGGACGCCTCGAACGAGAGATCGACCGCCTAAACGGACTGATCGAAGACCTCCTGCGCCTATCCCGGCTTGATCAGGGACGGACCGTTCTGGATTTCAAATCGGTCGATCTTCGGGCCCTGGTTACCGAGTACACGCATGATCGCATGCCTCTGGCCGAAACCCGCGAGATCACTCTTTCGCTCGACGAGGGTGGGGAAGATATCCGTCGGGTTCAAGCAGACGAAGGCTTGATTGGCCAGGTTTTGGGTATCCTGCTCACCAATGCGATCAACTATACACCCATCGGTGGGCAGGTGATGGTATCCATCTTGTCGCAACTGCATGATGAGGTCGATTGGGTAGGTTTTCGCGTGCGCGACAGCGGACCAGGTATACCACCCGAAGACCTGCCCCATGTCTTCGAGCGCTTCTTCCGCGGGCGTGCCGGGCGAGACTCCCGCGCGCCGGGGACCGGCTTGGGCCTGTCCATCGCTGATGAGATCATCCGCCGCCACCATGGCCGGATTGAGGTGGATGGCGGTGGCAGTGGGCAAGGCGCGACCTTCACGGTCTGGCTGCCAGCCCGGCAGTCGTTCTAGGCGGGCTGGGCACACAGCCAAAACGCAGCTTACCGACGGCTAGGCCACGCTCTTGCGCTGTCCGCTGCCGGATAATCTCCATCTGCTTGAGGACAATGCGCGCGTGTTGCAGCACCTCCTCACCGATGCGCGTCAAGCTGACGCCCTGCCGTCCGCGCTCCAGCAGTTTGACACCTAGCTCAGTCTCTAACCGACTAAGTGAATAGCTGACCGCCGACTGGGTTAAGCCGACGTCGTAAGAGGCTTCGGTTAGGCTGCCGGTGCGCACGATGGCATCTAACACTTCAAGCTGACTGAGGTTCATGTGTCCCTCACTCTAAACAAGGATCTATCATATCATACCCGACGCTTGTTGGGATGCTCTGCCAATCTTTGACAACATACCATACTGTATGGTATGTTTTGCCTGAGGAGGAGCTTATGCCCCAATTAACGCGTCAAGATTGGCTGCGGCACGGACTCTCCATCCTGGCTGAACAAGGGGTCGATGCGCTGCGCATTGGCAATCTCTGTACCCAGCTTGGTGTCACCAAGGGATCGTTCTATCACCACTTCAGCGACCATCAGGCGTTTCTTGAGGCGCTGCTTGAACACTGGGAGACCGAGCAAACTCTGCGTTTCATTGAAGAGAGCCAAGAAGGAGAGACCGTGCAAGCACAGCTACGAATCCTGACGGATCGGGTTCTCACGAGCTTTGGCGGTCATGAGATTCACATTCGATCCTGGGCACACAGCGACCCCTTGGCCCATGCCTTTCAGACCCGGGTTGATGAGCAGCGCGTTAGCTATCTTTACCAGCTCTACCGCCAGCTCATTGATGATGATACTCAGGCCTTGGCGATGGCTCACCTGGCCTATACCACCCTGATTGGCAGCATCAACATGATCCCCCCGTTGACGGCAGTTCAGTATGAACAGATCACCAAGCTATTCGAGCCGCTCTTACGATCCCTATCGCAAAAGGATGAGCACTGATGGACTTTATTCAACGCCACGATCTTCTCTGCGGCGTCCTCGCCGACAGCGATCATTACGACCATAAAACTATTGACGGATCTGGGGACCTGCGCGCGTTTCTGGCGGGGATGATCAACTATGACCCGCCCTGGATGACTGCGCTCTATGCTGTTCGTGCCGCCTTTGTGCGCCTGCTTGGGATGCGCCAGGGTGGCATTCCGCGATCACCGGGGTTGGAACCTGAAGACATCGACTTCGAACCGGGGGCCAAAGTGTCCTTTTTCCGAACTGAGCAAGCAGAGGAGCGGCAATTCTGGGTTGGTGTCATCCCTGATAAACACCTGACCGCCCGCCTGATTGTCGCAGCCGAACCCCTGGAAACTGAGCAAACCCGCTTTCATGTCGGGACGGTTGTCCACTATCAGCGCTGGACTGGCCCGCTCTACTTCAATGTCATCCGACCTTTCCACCATCTGGTTGTTAGCAGCATGATGCGCGCCGCACAAAAGTCGCTGGGCTGATCAGGCGCTACAAGGCTCAACACGCGTAGGGTCCAGTCTTGGGCCGGGCGACCCGCCCGACGCCCGCGATCGCCCAGGTCCCAGAGTTGACTGCGATCGTCACCAGCGAGCCGAACATCTATGGCGTTCACTTGCAGGGGATGTCTGAGGTCTAGGCCTCTGAGCCGATGTCGCTCAGGTTGATGCTTTGGCTGGCCTCGAAGCGACCATAACGGTAGTAGGCCGCGCAAGCCCCTTCTGACGAGACCATCGTCGCGCCCAGGGGCGTCTGCGGGGTGCAGTCCGTTCCAAAGGCTGGGCATTCGAAAGGCTTCTTGATCCCCTGCATAATCTGCCCGCTGATGCAGACTTCCGACTCCTGCGTGTTGATCGCTTGCACATCTGGGAAGCGCGTCTCGGCATCGTAGAGCGCATAGTCGTCGCGCAGTTTGTAGCCGCTCTGCGGAATCTGCCCGATACCACGCCAGGCCCGGTCGACCGGTTCGAAAACCTGCGAGACGATTTGCTGGGCTTGCGGATTGCCCTCGCGATTGACAGCCCGCGCATAAGCATTCTCGACCTCGGCGCGACCATCTTCCAACTGCTTGACGGCCATCAGCACGCCACGAGCGACATCGACCGGTTCGAAGCCGGTCACCACGATGGGCACCGGATAGGTCTCGACTAACGCTTCATATTCCCAGTAGCCCATGATCGAGCAGACATGCCCCGGTGCCAGGAAGCCATCCACGCGCACATCGGGCGAACTCATCAAGCCGACCAGGGCGGGCGGCACCGTCACATGCGAGACGAGCATGGCGAAGTTCTCGATGCCAAGCGTCTTGGCATGTGCGACGGCCATCGCATTAGCTGGTGCCGTCGTTTCGAAGCCAACCCCGAAGAACACCACCGTCTTATCCGGATTCTCCTGCGCGATCTTCAAGGCGTCTAGCGGCGAATACAAGATGCGCACGTCGCCGCCCTCAGCTTTCACGCTGAACAAGTCTTTCGCAGAGCCAGGCACGCGCAGCATATCACCATAGGATGTGAAGATCACATCAGACCGAGCTGCAATCGCCACCGCCTTGTCGATCAATTCGAGCGGTGTCACACAGACCGGGCAGCCCGGCCCATGCACCAACTCGATCTCATCCGGCAGCAGCTTGTCTAAGCCGCTCTTCAAGATCGAATGGGTCTGCCCGCCGCAGACCTCCATCAGCACCCAGGATTGCGTCACCGTTGCTGCAATCTCGTCGAGTAGTTTCTTGGTCAGGTCTTCATCACGATATTCGTCTAGATACTTCATGTCTCCCTCGTTTCCTCGTTGTAATGGTCTTGGCCCCAGCGCAGTGGGGTCTTGATCGATGTCGCGTTGTATCGTTCCCTAAGCATCGGCCCGCTCCTGTGCGGCGGCAATCACCGCTTGCCCCAGCGCCAGCCCGCCATCATTAGGCGGTACCAGGCGATGCGTGTAGACGGTGAAACCTGCCTCCCTCAGCAGGGAGACGGCTTGCCTCAGCAGGGTCACGTTCTGGAAGACCCCGCCGCTGAGCGCGACTTCATCGAGGCCATAGGAAAGGCGCAGCGCCAGACAGCTATCCCGGATCAACAAGGCCAGCCCGCGATGAAAACGCGCCGAGATTAGCCCAGCCGGAACACCATCCAGGCTGTCTTGCAGCACCCATTGCAGCAGCGGGCGTACATCGATCTGGGCCGCGCTGCGCAGGGGATAGGCTCCATGATCTCCAGCCCAGGCAATGCCCTCCAGTTCGATGGCGGCTTGGCCTTCGTAGGTGATTTCATGGCGCAGCCCAACTAGAGCGGCAATCACGTCAAACAAGCGGCCGATGCTGCTCGTCAACGGCGAGTTGAGCCCAATCTGCACCTGCTGCCTGATGATGCGCTGCTCCTCCTCACTGAGAATCTTGAGCAGCGACAATCGCTCTGGAATGTCGATCTCAGAGGCCAGCAGCCAGGCAAAAGCCGCGCGGGCAGGCCTGCGCACCGCAGCATCTCCGCCGGGGAGGGGCAGTGACTTGATGTGAGCCTTGCGTGTGAAGCTCTGGTAGTCGACGAGCATAAACTCGCCGCCCCACATGCTGCCATCTTTGCCATAGCCGGTGCCGTCCCAGGCCACGCCGATTACCGGGCGATCACCGGGGTGGCCGTGTTCGGCCAGGCAGGCGGCGATATGGGCGTGATGGTGCTGTATCTGCCGCAGCGCGATGCCCTCCTGCTGTGCCCGCTCGATGGCGTAGCGGGTGGCGGCATAGTCGGGGTGCAGGTCTGCCGCGATCAACCGCGGCTTGATGCGGAACAGCGATTCGAAGTGCGCGATGCCATCTCGGAAAGACTGGAGCGTCTCCAGGTTCTCCATATCGCCAATATGGTGGCTGAGGAAGGCATAGCGGTCACGCGTGACGCAGAAGGTGTTTTTCAGTTCGGCCCCAACGGCCAGGGTTGGAGGTTGATCGAGCGGAAGCTGTACTGGATAGGGTGCATAGCCACGCGAGCGCCGGATAGGCAGCTCAGCATCAATGGCCCAGCGGACCACGGCATCGTCACAGCGGACATGGATATCCCGATCATGCAGCAAGAAGGCGTCAGCGATGTCGCCAAGTTGGCTCAGCGCGTCCTCATTCGTCGTGACGATGGGCTCTTCAGATCGATTGCCACTGGTCATCACCAGAATCAGCGGCTCGTCCTCGCCTTGATCTTCAAACAGCAGCACATGCAGCGGCGTGTAGGGGAGCATGATCCCCAGCGTCGTCTGGCCAGGGGCCACCTCCGGCGCGATGTCAGCCTCCGGCCGCGTGTTGAGCAGCACAATCGGGCGCTGCCGAGAGGTCAGCAGTGCCTCTTCATCGTCGTTGATCAAGACCAACTTACGGGCAGCATCGACATCACGCAGCATGAGAGCCAGCGGCTTGTCAAAGCGGCGCTTGCGCTGGCGGAGTCGGCGCACCGCTTCGGTAGCGCGTGCATCACAGGCCAGATGGAAACCGCCCAAGCCTTTGATCGCCACGACTTGCCCCGCTTTAAGCAGGTCGACGGTCCGGCGCACAGCCTGATCCGCCTGCAAAGGGGCCGCCTGATCGCCCTCTACCAACCACACTTGTGGTCCGCAGCTGGGGCAGGCTACCGGTTGGGCGTGGAAACGCCGATCCAGCGGATCATGGTATTCGCGGGCGCAATCCTCACACATCGGGAAGTCAGCCATCGTCGTCAGCGGTCGATCATAGGGGATGGCCTTGATGATGGTGAAGCGCGGTCCACAGTTGGTACAGTTGATGAAGGGGTAGCGATAGCGCCGGTCGCTGGGGTCGCGCAGTTCGCGCAGGCAATCGTCGCACAGGCTCACATCCGCTGAGATCGGCATGAAGGCGTCCGGACTGTCAGCGCTATGCACGATCTCAAAATCCGTGTACCCATTGGCAGGCATGTCGTTCACCTGCACTGCATCGATCTTTGCCAGCGGAGGCGCTTCCGCGCTCAGCGCTGCGACAAAGGCGTCCAGCGCTGCGTTCGGCCCTTCGACCACAATATCGACCCCCGCCGAGGTGTTGCGCACCCAACCACACAGCGCGTAGCGTTGGGCCAGGCTATAAACAAAGGGTCGGAAGCCGACCCCCTGCACCACTCCATCGATGTGAATCTGGCGAGACTGAATAGCATTCACAGCAAGTTGCTTTGCTAGTCGGCGCTGGCTGGCGTTCCTGCTTCATGCGTTTCGGCAATAGCGGTCTTCAGCCACTCGACCCAGGCGTCCATTCCCTCGCCGGTCTTGGCCGAGATTGGGAAGGTTACCAGGCCGGGGTTGAGGATTTCCACACCCTCTTTGAAGTAGTCCATGTTGAAGTCGATGTAGGGCAGTAAGTCAGTCTTGTTGATGATCACAGCATCGACGCCCTTGTACATCACGGGGTACTTGTAGGGCTTGTCATCGCCCTCAGGTACGCTGGCGATCAATACCCGCAGGTGTTCTCCCAGGTTCCACCAAGTGGGGCAAACCAGATTGCCCACATTCTCGACCACGAGCAGGTCAATCTCGTCCAGCGGCATTTGGTCGAGCGCTTCTTGCATCTCGTGTGACTCCAGATGGCAGCAGCAGCCCGTGTTGATCTGTACCGCCGGGATGCCCTGGGCGATTGCCTTGTCCGCATCGATGCTGGAGGCCAGGTCACCTTCGATGATGCCCAGCCGGATGCCGTCTTGCTTGAGGCGCTCGAATGTCGCCAGGATCGTGCTGGTCTTGCCCGCACCGGGCGAGGCCATGATATTGACGGCGACCACCTTCGACTTGTCGAGCAGGCCGCGATTGCGGGCCGCAATGCGGTCGTTCGCCGAGAGAATGTTCTCAACCACGCGAACCGTCTTACTCATAATCGGTCTCCTAGTAACAACAAATGAACTGTGTTGGAAGCTGCATTATTGCGAAGATCGGGGCGGGATTCAAGGGCCAGGTGGCTAGTCTGTGCTTTGATTTTGCCGCAGATGTTCAAGTTCGGGCAGTTCATCGGCCAGCATATCGAGTTCGCTCAAGAGCGCTAAGGTGCGCTGCGCTTCCTCTTCGTCTAAGCGGCTGATGCCAAAGCCGACATGGATAATCGTGTATTCACCCAGTTGGATTTCCGGCACATAGGCTAGACAGGCTTCTTTAACAACGCCCCCAAAGTCGATCTTACCCATTGTGAGGCCGTTGACTTCGTACATCTCAATGACTTTTCCAGGGATTCCCAGGCACATCAGTTACATCCTTTGCGTATCGTAACGACTTAGACTTGCATATTTGCGCATAAGTCGATTGTACGCTGCTTGCTCGGTGCAGCCATCTGACAAGTGTCACCGCTTGGCCGTGAGGATACGCCTCTATGCCATCCACCGGCCTCAATCGCGGCGATCAAAATGTGAATCGAAAGTTGAATCATTGTTATAAATTTTATGAATAACTCTTGTTTAATCCCCGAAGACACTCTGAGCATCCACCAAATTGTGTATAATGGCAAAGTGACTTTGGACCATATTCCCATCAGCCCCCCCACCTCTATCCCACTCCATCGAAGCATCTCGGGCTGGCGCGCAAAGATTATTCATCGCGCAGGATGGAAAACTGAACTGTGCCACTCTCTGACTTTGCCCAGGCAGTCAGCCACCCCTTGGTCGTTGTCGACTCCTCTCTCACGGTCGT
>JAADYZ010000104.1 GCA_010092775.1 Chloroflexota bacterium | reverse complement strand
AGATGTGTATAAGAGACAGGAATACCGACCAGTGTAATCCCGACTTGGACAGTCGAGAGCATCCGGTTGGGGGATTTGGACAGTTCCAGCGCGATTGATGCACCAGGACGTCCTTCATCCGCCAACTCTTCCAAACGCGCACGACGAGCAGATACCAAGGCAAATTCGGCGAGGGCAAAAACGCCGTTCGCCACGATGAGCAACAGAATCAGAAGGATTTGGGTGGCCAAGGTGATCTAAAGATGCGAACCTGTGCTAGGCAGACGGTGGAACAAAGGCGTCAACCTCGATCTCAACCAGCATATCCGGGTCAACCAAGCGGCTGACCTCGACCAAGGTGGTAGCGGGCTTGATCAGGCTGAAGGCTTCACCATGAGCCTTGCCAACACGCTCCCAATCATCAATGTTGGTGATGAAGATACGGGTGCGGACTACGTCCTTCATGGTTGCACCTGCCCGCTCTAGCGCGAACGCGATGTTCTTGAGTACCTGCACAGTTTGGGTATAGGCATCCCCCTGCCCCACGATGTTGCCTTCATCGTCGGTGGCAGTGGTCCCTGCCACGTAGATGTGTGGGCCAATCCGGACCGCGCGCGAGTAGCCGACGGTCCACTCCCAGGGTGTACCACTTGAGATATTCTGTCGCTCCATGCCTGGATGCTCCTTCTTGGTTGGTCTGCTAACTTATTCGGCAATTTCGTCAAAGTCTTGCTCAGTAGGAACAGGAGCCAATTCGATCAGTTCGACCCGATTGCCAAAGGGATCACGCATTTCGAGCCGCGCATAGCCCAGCGGAGACTGAACAAAGCGTGCCTTGACCCCACGCTGGTAGAGATACAAACGCCAGCGGTAGATGTCTTCGACCTCGTAGACGAGATGGGACCGGACGGGATCGTAGTCCAAGCTGTGTTCGGTAGCCACCCGGATCGGCTGATCGCCTACCCGAATCCAGAAGCCTTTGGCGCGAGCGTACTCCTCCGGTGGGTCGATCAAGGGCAGGCCGAGCGTCTCGCAGTAGAAGTGGTGAGCTTGATATTCACCACCCACAGTGATGGTGATCTGGGGGTGATGTAGTCCTTTGATGCGCATCATATATCCCTGTTGGAAAGCAGTTTTCGACCTATTTTAGCATACGTTGGGCACAGTGAGTGGGTTGCAGGTTCCCACATCAGACGGCGAACAAAAAGATGTTGAATATCAGATAGCCGAATAACAAGGCGACGGCCTCGCCGCGAGACAAGCGCCGGTCAATCAGCAGCGTGAGCAGCACGAAGGAAAAGACCAGAAGCACCGGAAACTCAAAACGGAACAGGGCAGGGTCTACCGGCAGTGGGCTGATCAGCGCAGTCAGGCCAACGATCAGCAGCATGTTTGTGACGTTGGAGCCGACAACGTTCCCGACGGCAATGTCCGACTCGCGGCGCAGCGCCGCCGCAACCGACGCGGCGACCTCAGGGAGTGAGGTTCCCAGAGCAACCATACTGACGCCAATAACGGCTTCTGATATGTTCAGGCCACGCGCGATGTCAATCGCCCCCGTGACCAGGAGTTGTGCGCCGACCACCAAGGCGACCAGACCCCCGAGCAAGCGTACGATCTCACGCGCGCGTGTAACAGAGCGGGTTAGATTCTCTTCCCGTTCGAATTCCAACAGTTCCGGTTCGATCTCTTCCTGCTGCTCCACAGATACCCGGTAAATGAGGTAATTGAAAGCGACCCAGCCCATGAGCAGCAGGAAGCCATCGAAGCGGCCAATCTGGCCATCAAGGGCGGCAAAGATCAGAACTGCGATTGTCGCACCCAGTGAGTAAGGGATTTCTAAGCGCAGCATCCGCCAGTGCACGCGAATGGGGTAGATGGCCGCCGCCAGGGCCATCACCAGGCCGATATTGGCGATGTTTGATCCGATGGCATTGCCCAGTGCCAGGTCGGGCGAACCTTGCAGCGCAGCGCTGAGATTAACCAGCAGCTCGGGTGAAGAGGTTCCGAAGGCGACCACCGTAACGCCAACAATCAAGGGCGACACGCCAAAGGAACTGGCCAGGCGGGCGGAACCCTTGACGAGCCAGTTCCCTCCGATGAAGAGGCCGACTAAACCCAACAGGATCAGAAGAATGTTCAGTGCCATCGGAAGACTATCCTTGATATGTGGTGAAGGTGGATTGTGAAGCCAAGAAGAGTCTAGCACACTGACGCTAGATTGCACTCCCCAGAAAGCGGGGCGCGCCAAGGTGGGTCACTGCATAGCAATGAAAAAAGACGACCTTGGCAGGTCGTCCTTGGACAGCAGATGTGCACCGCATCTAGCTCTTGGAATTGGGCTCGAGCAAGGTTTTGATATGGGCGACCAGATTGCGCGGCAGGATTGGCTTGTTCAGGTAGAGGTCAACGTCCAACTCGCCCGCGTAGTCGCGCATCACGGCTTGATCATGCGCGGTTAGAATGATGATGGGGGTCTGCTTGACCTTCTCACTATCCTCTTGCCGGATCATCTCAATCACCTGGTAGCCATCGATACCCGGCATGGAAATATCGACCACAACCAAGTCGGGCTTGTCTTCCTGAAACTTGGCCAGGCCTGATCGGCCATCGCGCGCGGCGACCACATTGTACTCGGCCTTCGTCAATGCCATCTCAAGCATGCTCAAGATGGTTCGGTCATCATCGATGACCAGGATACGGTGCTTGGTCATAAGCTGTATTCCTTATTGGTCTAAGACGTCTTCGATGGCGCGGACCAGCGTCTTGGGGATCACCGGTTTGGTCAGGTAGACGTCTGCGCCCAGGTCGTGCGCGTATTCCCGCATGACCGGTTGTTGGTGGGCCGTCAGCATAATGATCGGTGTGCTGTTCTCTTCTTCGCTTTCAGCGGCCCGCATGCGCTCAATCACCTGATAGCCATCCACGCCAGGCATAGCAATATCCAGCACCACGACGTCCGGATGCTCAGTCAAGAACATATCCACCCCGACCTCCCCGTCTAGGGCGGTCAAGACCTCAAATCCGTAATTTGAGAGCGCCAGTTTAATCATTTCTACGATATTCTTATCGTCATCAATCACCAAAACACGACGGTTCGACACGGTAGGCTCCTTTGGTACGGCAGCAGAACGGCGACTATGCAGTTGAATGATACCTGAGGTATCGCCTAAAGCGGTAAAGATACCGCCTCTTCAGCCCTCTTGCGGCAGGGAACTGTGTTCCAACTCGTCTAACAAATCATTGATGAAGCCTAACTGGCGGCTGGCATCGTTGCGCCAAGCACGGTCACCCGTTTCGAGGTAGGCTTGAAGGTCATCACTGGCAGCCTGATACTGACCCGAGTCGACATAAGCCAACGCGCGGCAGAAGAGGGCTTCAGGCAGCCCAGGGCGCAGGACAAGCACCTGATTGAAGTCTCGTAGGCCTTGCTCTGCTTCATCGAATTCACGTGAGTACAAAACACCCCGCTCCAGATAAGCAGGTGAAAAGCGGGGATTCAGATCAATGGCTTTGGAGTAGTTGTTGATCGCCGCTTCAAATCGAGCAGGATCAGCCGTCATCAGACCATAGTGCCGGTCTACTTTTCCACGCCACCAGAAGTACAGAGCCCGCAACCGATCAAGAAAGGATACCGTAGTCATCTTGGCTTTAAGTATACACCAAGTCCCTGTTTTGCACCTGTGCCAATGGTGGGATTGCCGTCTAGCCTTTCTGACCTGCTCAAGGGGAGAATGGGTGCTGCGCTA
Source organism: Chloroflexota bacterium (assembly GCA_010092775.1). Lineage (GTDB taxonomy): Bacteria > Chloroflexota > Anaerolineae > Aggregatilineales > UBA3940 > TC-71. The sequence continues at coordinate 2,251 of JAADYZ010000104.1, read as the reverse complement.
CACATGAGATGGGGCAAAAGCTCCTAGCCGTCCTGGAAACGAAGCCCGGCGCGCTATAGACAGGAAGGGCAGCATTTGGTAAACTTGTTTTTTGCATCTGGTTAGTGATGGAGGAATTCCGCCAGTGGCAAATACTAAGTCAGCGGCCAAGCGTGCCCGCCAGAATGTGAAGCGGCGTGACCGGAATCGGCATCATCGCAATTCTGCGAAGACCTTTGTGAAGAAGGCGCGGTTAGCGATCGAAACGGGCGACGTTGAACTAGCCCGTGTAGCGGTTCGCGACGCAGCCAGCAAATTGGACCACGCAGCTTCAAAGGGGACGCTGCACAAGAACAATGCAGCTCGACGTAAGTCCCGTTTGATGCAGCAGCTTGCGCAGCTCGAAAAACAGCAGTAACCGGGCGAGACCAATTGGTCTACCCCGGTTTTTTGTTTATGAGGTCCTGAAGTTCAATTGAGGCTGCCTGACCATCCGGATAAAGCTGTTTGATAATGTGCTCTGGTGGTTCCGGCGTGAAGCGGTAGCCTTTTCCTCGCACGGTCATAACATGGCAGGGCTTTCCAGGGATCGGCTCAACCGCCTCACGCACCCAGCGCACATGCACATCGAGTGTTCGAGTGTCACCAACGTAGTCTGTCTTCCATACTTCTTGCATCAGAAAGGCACGTTCAAGTGTCTCTTGTGGATGCTGCATGAAGACTTCGAGTAGTTGGGCGGTTTTAGGCGTCAACCGCTTCTCACGCCCGTAGGCCTCAACGATGCGGGCACGCGGCGACAGACGGATGGGGCCCATTTCAATCGCATCATCGCGTTGGCCGGGAAGGTAGCGCAAAATGCGGTTGATCAGCTTGCGAGCCGTGAAGGGCATCACGAGAATCACATGGGCCTGGGTTTCTTTTTTCAGCTTGCTAGCATCCGCCCCTTCTGGCAGGATGTAAATCAAGGTAATCTCTTCCCGGTCTTCCCGCAGCTTCTTGGCAATCCGGACCCCGCTGCTCCCTAATGAGGCAGCGTTCAGGATAACGATTGGCGGATCGTCTTGCGCGGCTCGCTCGATTGCCGAGCGACCACTGGAAACCACCTCGACAGTAAACCCCTTCTCTTCGAGAGCAGGGGCAAAGGCGTGTGGCGCACGCTCGATTACCAGGATAAGGTCAGCCTTCATAGTAGATTGATTATAGACGCGATTCCGATCGCCAGACAAGCCCCAAAAAGGTCTGACCCAGGTTAGACCTTGGTGAGAAGTCAATTGGCAGCAGCTAGCGGACAGGCGTGGTATGATTGGTATTTGTCAGCCTACGTTGTCGTGTAATCAATCTAAAGCGGATTGATATGGACCCCAAATCAGCCTTACATCGCTTACGCAATGACCCTCGTATTTCGGATCTCTTGAGTTGTTGGACAGCACTGCAACCCAATGTGGTGGCGACGGCCATCGACATTCAGTCTATTCCTGCCCCTACATTCGAAGAATTCGCCCGCTCGGCGCGCGTCGAGTCCGAGTTTGTGACGATGGGCCTGCAAGACGTCGAGCAAGACCACATTGGCAATGTCTACGGGCGCATCCCAGGTACACAGCCTGAACTCCCAGGGGTGATGGTGAGCGCCCACCTCGACACCGTGTTTGACCAAAACACGCCGCTGGATACGTCGACCGATGCCGACCTGGGACGCGTCTACGGACCCGGCCTAGGTGATAACAGCATGGGGCTGGCCGCCATGTTGGCGCTGGCTGAACAACTAGTGACGCGCGAGTTGGCATCAAAAGGGGACATTTGGTGGGTGGCCACAGTTGGCGAGGAAGGCCTGGGTGACCTGCGCGGGATGCGGCAGGCACTGACGCACCTGAAAGGCCGAATCGGTGCGGCCATTATTCTGGAGGGTATGGGGCTGGGCCAAGTGTATCATTCAGGGCTTGGTGTCCGACGCTTAAGGGTCAGTGTGAAGGGGCCAGGAGGCCACAGTTGGCTGCACAGCGGCGAGCGCTCCAGTGCGATCCACCATCTGATCGGAATTGCCAGTGGCATATTGCAGCGGGTTGATTTGCCGTTCGAGCAGCGAAGCAGCTTGAACATCGGCTTGATCCAAGGGGGAACCTCGATCAACACTATTGCGGCGGCGGCGGGCTTTGAGCTGGACTTGCGGTCGGTTGATGCGGCGGCGCTAGCTGAGCTAGAAGCGAAAGTCCGCCAGCAGATCGAGCAGGTCACTGGCACAGATGAAACGCTGGAGACGATAATCACCTTGATT
>JAADYZ010000555.1 GCA_010092775.1 Chloroflexota bacterium | reverse complement strand
GCATATAGCGCCAGACATCCTCTGGATACCAGGCGAGCTGCTGCCGCCCGACCGTCAGTTCGCCTGTCTGGTCGATGTGGACAGCCCCGCCGGTTAGACCTCGCAAGAGCTGCGACGGAAACGTGAGCCAATCCACGACGCTGAGCGGCTGATCAATGTCCCAATCCAGATGACCTTTGAACATCCGTCTGACCGTGGTCGGCCACACCGAATGACTGATTGGACGCTCATGGGTGAGCGTCATGATGCTGGTCCCCGGGTCTTCACCAGGTGCCTGGGCGCTGTGAACCGGATAGCCCAGAAAGGTGAAAGGGAGCTGCTGGGCCATCAGCTCCTCAATTGCGTCGGCGTGGGCTTCCCAGGCGGCTTCGCGCAAGACCAGCGTCACCGCCGGTCCCCAATCGTGATCAGCAGAGATCGGATCGTCAAAGTCGAGGATGTCGCTGCCCGTACCAATTTGAGCGGCGGCGTGTTGCAGCGCCGGAAAATGTTGATCCAGCAAGGGCCGTACCGCTTCGGCATAGAAACGCCGGCTCAGTTCCAGACCAGGAAGAAATCCACCTGACTTCATCGCTCTTGCCTCCAGATGTTTCGTGAACACCGGCGTTTGTGCTTGAATTCACCAAAGCCTTCTATATAATCAATTTATATGTTTTTAAAGTTTCAATAGATAAAAAACGTTTTGCTGTAAGCATGCCTATTGACGAGAAAGGTCAACAATGATCGGTATTAGCTTCGAGAACTTCTTATCGTTCTCCCCCATGGCCTACGATATGGTCGCTCACGTTCTGACCTTGGGCTTCGCCGTGATGCTGGCGGCCCTGTTCTACTTTGTACTCTCTATCCGCACGGTTGCGCCGAAGTACCGCGTATCCTCCTGGCTGTCGGTTGTCGTGATGGTCTCCGCATTTCTGATCCTATTTTACCAGGCACAGAGCTGGACCAACGCCTTTGCGTTCAATTCGGCCACCGGCCTGTACGAACGGGCCGCCGGTGCTCCAGCATTCTCCAACGGTTTTCGCTATCTGAACTGGCTGATTGACGTGCCGATGCTGCTGTTCCAGATTCTGTTTGTCGTTGAGATCACCAAGGCGACCCGCCAGACTCTGCGCAATCAGTTCTTTTTCGCTGGCGCAGCGATGATCATCACTGGCTACATCGGGCAGTTCTACGAGACAGCAGAGAACATCGCGCCGTTCTTGATCTGGGGAGGCAGCAGTACGGTCTTCTTCGTGTGGGTCCTGATCTTGATGTACCGTCTCATCCGCGATGCTCGCCAGAACCTTGAAGGCGAAGCTAGCACCCTGATGGGGGCTATCTGGTGGCTCTTCCTGATCTCCTGGTTCCTCTATCCGGGCGCCTATCTGATGCCAGTCATCCTGAACAATGAGGCTGGGGTAGTTGGCCGTCAGATCACCTTTACTGTTGCTGATATCAGCTCGAAGGTCATCTACGGTGTGCTGCTGGCCCGCGTGGCCCAAGTCCGCAGCGAGCAGGAAGGCTACATCTTCCAGAATCTCTTCGGCGGCTTGGGTACAGGTGAGCCAAAGGCATCCGCTTCTGCGGACTAAACCCGTTCGCACTTGGATACGGAACGCCGGTCAATCGACCGGCGTTCTTCTTTGGCCGGACCTGAGGTATGCGGCAGGCTTCCTCATCTATTCGTTGCGTATTTCGCGATTAACAGGAATTGAAACATAGATCAGTTGAAGCGCTCAGCCGGGTTTCGATACTATCTAGTCGCTGTCTCATCTATTTGAGACTCCAATCACAAGCTGACACGCTTGGTTGATGCCGCGCCCTGGGGGACGCGGATCGATTTTTTGCACACCTTTCACTAGAAAAGGACCGGAATGGACTTAGTTATCGTTGCATTGCTACCGTTCGTCCTGGCCCTGATCGCGCCAAACTTCGTCAGAGAATTCGGGCGAAAGCCCTTTGCTTGGTTGCTGGGCGCTGTCGCCTTGGGTCAGTTCGCCTGGATGACGACGTATATCCCGGTGCTTATCGCAGAAGGCCCGCTCAGCCTGACGCTGCCCTGGGCACCGAGCCTGGGTCTGTCATTGTCCATCTACCTGGATGGCTTATCGCTGCTGATGACCCTGGTCGTGACGGGGGCCGCATCCGCGATTATGCTCTATACCGGCCACTATTTCGAGGAAGACGACCCGGCAGCGATCTTCTACCTGCGCCTCTTGATGTTTATGTCTGCCATGCTCGGCCTGGTGTTGGTCGGGAATGTGCTGCTGCTTTTTATCTGTTGGGAACTCACCTCGATCCTGTCCTTTCTGCTAATCGGCTTTAAAGGGAAATACGAGGCATCACGCGCCGCCGGAATGCAAGCGCTGGTGGTGACCGGCGCAGGCGGACTGGCTTTGCTGGTCGGCCTGCTGCTGCTGGGTGGCGCTGCCGGCTCCTACGAACTGCGTGACATCCTGGCAGCGGGCGATGTACTGCGAGCGCATCCCTGGTACCCAGCCATTACCATTCTGGTAATCCTGGGCGCCTTCACCAAGAGTGCGCAGTTCCCCTTCCACTTCTGGCTGCCCACCGCCAAAGAAGCCCCGACCCCGGCCAGCTCCTTCTTGCACGCCGCGACGATGGTGAAGGCTGGCGTTTATCTGCTGGCGCGGATGTACCCGGCGCTGGGTGAAACGGCGCTCTGGGAAACCGTCCTGATCTCTTTCGGGCTGTTCACCTTTGTGATGGGTGGTGCGCTGGGCCTACGCCACACTGACCTGAAAACCATTCTGGCCTATTCGACGGTCAGCCAATTGGGTGCCTTCGTCTTTTTGATTGGCCTGCCAGAGAGCATCGGATTGAAGGCGGCTTTCGTTGGGATCGCCGCGCACGCCATGTATAAGGGCACCATGTTCCTGATCGCCGGAACGGTCGATCACAGCGTCGGTACGCGTGATCTGAGCCGATTAGGCGGGCTGGCCCCTCACATGCCTGTGTTGGCCAGCATCGCGGTGATTGTCGGTTTGTCGAAGGCAGGGGTGCCGCCGCTGCTGGGCTTTGTCGCCAAAGAAACCCTCATTGAGGCAGGCCTGGAAGTGCCATTTCTCACGGGCTTGATCACTGTGGCGGTGGTCACGGGCGCAACCTTGAGTGTCGCGCTGACGCTTGTCTTTGTGATCGAGACCTTCTTTGGCAAAATGCGCGACGAGGAGCTGCATATCCACCGACCGGAGGCGGGCATCCTCACCGGTCAGGCGGTGCTGGCAGCGGCGAGCATTGTCTTCGGCCTGTTCGTGACCGACTTGATGAAGCCGTTGATCCAGTTTGCCGTCGGTGAGGAGATCAAGCTGGTGCTGTTCCCCGGCTTCAATCTGGCCTTCGGCCTCAGCATGACGGCGCTCGCTGTCGGGGGCGGCATCTATGCTTTGCGCGGCCTGCGTGATGCTTGGACGCGCATCCCACTGCCCAGCGCCAGTGATGCATTCTGGGG
>JAADYZ010000554.1 GCA_010092775.1 Chloroflexota bacterium | reverse complement strand
TGGACCTCTTCACCGATCATCATCAGCAGTTGCTGATCCGGTGTCGGCCCTACATAACCAGCGACGCCATCAATCCACACATTGTGATCGGTGACTATAATAAAGTCGAGGCCTGCACTCAGCGCGGCCTGAGCAATCTCGTCGTGGTAGCTCTCACCGTCAGAGTACGGTGTGTGCATGTGCATATTGCCGACATATTCATACAACATGGCACTCTACGTTCATTTAAAGGAGGCTCAACTGCTGTGGCCGATCATCAGGTTTGTCAATCAACGGAGTCGGCTGGAGCAAGCCTTCTGTCGCCAACCAGTCTGCTGGCGGGCCCTCCCATCCAAATCGTTCCAGATCGATGGTTTCATCTGCTGAAAACACAACCCCCTCATTAATGAGACGGCGGCGCTGCTCTGCTGCACCCCAACTTCTGGTGGGCATCGCGATCTTTCCGCCCTTTCCGACCACGCGCTGCCATGGAAGCTGATCCTCCTGCTTGGCCCGCGTCATCGCCTTTCCTACCCAAAAGGCGGCTAGACGTCGGTAGTCGCCTGGACTAAGGTCAGGGTGGTCTGGTGCTGGAATCATCGACGCGATTTGTCCATAGGTCGTCACTTGACCGATGGGAACCTGTTGGACGATGGACCACACAACCTGATTGAAAGCATCCTGATCCGGATGTTCCTTCATCATGCATCGACTTTAGTGTGAGGGGGGCACGTTGTCAAGGCTCAGTAACTTTTGTATACTGTCGGCAAGCTCGTTGAGGGGTACCATCCACCATGACCCAACTTTCCAACCGTGAGATCGCTGCCATCTTCTTTACCGTCGCTGATATGCTGGAGATCAAGGGTGAGTCGATTCATCGCGTCTTATCCTATCGTCGTGCAGCAGAGACCATACAGGAGCTTCCGCGAGACGTTCGCACGGTATTTAATGAAGGCGGTCTGACCGACTTGCCCAATATCGGCAAGGTGCTTGCGGAGAAAATCGAAGAACTCCTCACTACAGGCGAACTCAGTTTTTTGAACAAGTTGGCCGATGAAATCCCTTTGGGTGTTGTAGACATGTTGCGCATCCCCGGCCTTGGGCCGAAGAAAGCAGCCCGATTCTGGAAAGAACTGAACATCACCTCGATTGAAGACTTGAAACAGGCCGCTGAAGCTGGCGAACTCCAGAAGCTGTCTGGGATGGGTGCAAAGAGCGAATCCAAGATACTGGAAGGCATCGAAGCCCTCGGACGCCGTTCCGACCGGGTGCGCATAGGCGAAGCCTATGAACTGGCTCACCGCCTCTTGGATGATCTCTTGGCGGTTGAGGGTGCCTTACACGGTGCCGTCGCTGGATCTCTGCGGCGCTTCAAGGCCACCATTGGTGACATCGACCTGTTGATTGCCAGTCAGGAATCAGACTCCTTGATGGATGCCTTCGTCGCCCACGATTTGGTCCACAACGTGATCGTTCAGGGCAGCACCAAAAGCTCAGTGGAACTACTCAATGGCCAGCAGGCAGACCTACGGGTTCTCCCCCCAGACCGCTATGGCACATTGTTGTCCTACTACACTGGAAGCAAAGAGCACAATGTACGCCTGCGCGAGCTAGCCATCAAAAAGGGGCTCTCGCTCAACGAGAATGCCTTCGTACCACTTGATGGCAGTGACGAGATTCTCTGTGCAAGGGAAGAAGAGGTTTACACAACGCTGGGATTACCGTGGGTGCCACCCGAACTGCGTGAGGATCGTGGTGAAGTTGAAGCTGCTCTAGCAGATAATCTGCCTAATTTGATCACAGTAGATGATATGCGCGGCGATCTTCAGATGCACACAACCTTCAGTGATGGCAAGACCAGCATCCGGGAGATGGCCCTTACAGCGCAGGCTCGCGGCTATGAATACATCCTGATTACCGACCACAGCTACGGGCTTGGCGTAGCGAATGGGGTGACCGAAGAGGAAATCGCCATTCAACGTGCCGAAATTGACGCGGTCAACGCTGAATTCGATGGTGCCTTCACGGTGCTTCATGGGATCGAAGTCGAAATCCGGGCAGATGGCAGTCTGGACTTTGACGATGAGGTGCTCGCGCGCTTTGATCTTGTGCAAGCCTCGCTCCATACTAGCTTGCGCCAACCGCGCGAACAGATTACAGAACGCCTGCTCAACGCGATGTCCTATCGCAATGTGGACATCATCGGCCACCCGCGCGGCCAGTTAATCCTCGAACGAGAACCAGCGGATCTGGATATGGACGCCATCTTTGAGCAGGCACTGACGCGCCGTATCGCGATGGAGATCAACGCCAATCCACATCGGCTCGATCTAGATGAAGCTCATGCGCGACGTGCCGCCGAACTTGGGGTAAAATTGACGATCAGCACTGACGCTCACCAACCCGCCGAACTCGACAACATGAGATTTGGTGTTGGAATAGCCCGACGGGCCTGGGTTGGGGCGGATCAAGTCATCAATACATGGCCGCTCGACAGGCTAATTCAATGGATTAAGGAACGGCGATCATGAGCCATGGTCGGCTAGGCAAAACCGATGTTATCCAGAAGGCATTCGCTGACCTGGACGAAGAAAGTCTCAATATGTTTCGCCGTTTTGCGGTGAAAAAGAAATACGACGCCAATCACATTTTGTGTTATGAGGGCGACAAAGCCGACACCTTCTACATCGTTATGTCGGGGCGCTTGGTCGTCACTCGCCAGCTCGAGAATGATGACGAGGATTTTGTGCTCGGCTTCTTGCAGGAGGGTCAGTACTTTGGCGAGATGGCTCTGCTGGCTGATGAGCCGCGCGCGGCTACGGTCACCACCATCATGCCAAGCGAGATCCTAGAGTTCACCAAAGAGCAGTTCGAAGAACTGTTTGGCTCAAGCCCTCCGATGGCGCGACACATCCTGCTGACCCTGAGCCGCATGGTGCGCGAGACAGACTTGCGGGCCATCGAAGACCTCGAAGCGCGCAACGAAGAGTTGGCGCGTGCCTACGAGCAGCTTGAGGCAGCCCAAGCCGACCGTATCGCCAAGGCAGCTTTGGAGGCACAGCTTGAAGGCGCTGGGCGGGCGCAGCGAAGTATGCTACCCAAAGACCTCCCCGAAGTACCCAACTATCAATTCGCGGCTCGGTTCGAGCCAGCCCGCCATATCGGCGGCGACTTCTACGATGTGCGCGTTTTAGACAATGGTCTCGTATCTGTCCTGCTTGCCGATGTGTCTGATAAAGGTGCCCATGCTGCTCTGTTTATGGGCGTTGCACGCACCCTCTTCTGGACGGAAGAGCGTCACTATCTCGATCCAGTCAAGGTCGTGCAAGCTGTTCATGAGGGCCTGCTGCAAACTTCGCGCTATGACATGTTTGTCACGGCAATCTACGGAATTCTCGATCCGCAAACGCGCATCTTCACCTAT
>JAADYZ010000553.1 GCA_010092775.1 Chloroflexota bacterium | reverse complement strand
TCGTAAAATTGCGCAGTTTGTCCGCGTCACCGGCTAAGGCATCCTGGCGGCAGGCTTGCTTAGTCTGCTCGCGCATAGTGTTTCGCGCTGCTGTCCAGGCCGGTTCCAGTTCGATGTCATAGGCTTGCGCCTTCCACCCCGCCAGGTAGGTCGGTTCGTAGGGCGCCAAATCCTGCAAATTGTAAGTATTGATCTGGCGCAGCACCCCATCACTGATGTGGTTGGTGCCGGAAATCACCAGGTCGTCAAAGCTTCTACGCACCGATCCGCTTTCCCAGCGCCAATCGGTATAAGTACGGGTCTTCCACTCGCCATCGCTGTAGTAACGTCTTGTCTTCACGTAGCCCACCTCGCCCCGCCACGAGGCTTCGGCGTGCGCATCAAAGGTCCAGAATGGAAGGTAAATGCCTTCAAAATCGCCGAGCCGCGCCATTTGCTGGAGGCGAGCAGGCAGCAGCCAACTACTGCCCAACCACTCACTCGCGATCTGGCGCAGCTTCTCACGTTCCACTTTGAAGGGGATAATGAAGCGCGGACGTAGTTGGCCCTGACCTGCTTCTCGATGAAGCAGTTTCGCTGAACCGCAAAAGGGGCACTTGGTGGTGAGTTGACCATGGTCGAGCACCGTCACGGCTAGGCAGTTCTGGCACTCGATCTCGCTGCGCGCCTCGCCCCAGCCATGCGCAGCTTGCTCAAGCGTTGCCACCGTGAATTCAAACTCCTGCGCACCCTTGCCCACGATCTCCTTCTGAGGAGGCTCATAGTAGCCACAGTTGGTACACTTCAAGCCGCCATCGGCGATGCTGTAGGCGGTGGTCGCGCCGCACTGTGGGCAGCTAAAATCGACCGTTGCTTGAGCTTCTTCTTGCTTTGTGACGGGCTTATAAATGATGATGCCTTCAATCGCGGAATCGGTTGCTACATAACCCTCAGGCGGAAAGCGTTCAGCCACAATCATTCCTCCTTCTCAAGGTAAGCATCGCTCCAATCTTAACCTATTTGGCCGCAGAAGGGGGCCTCATCTACCAACCCACGCACAGAAAATCCCCCACAATTCAGGGTGTCCGACCCCTACAGTTCTACGGTACACTCATAGGCTGCATGTAACCAGCGAAACAAGGAGATAATGTATGTTACAACGTCGTAGCCCACTGATGTTGATTGCCTTCGTCTTGATGATCTTAGCTGCTCTCGCTTGTGTTGGTGGTACGGAAACGGGTACCACCCCGAGCGGTGGTGGCGTCGATAGCGGCCCGACCGAGATTCCGTCTGTTAACTCAAACAACGGAACCGGAGCGACCCTGACCGTCACCAACAACTCAACCGAGGATATCTGCAACGTGCGCATTTCCGAGGTCACCGACGAGTTCTGGGGTGACAGCGACCTGGGCGCTTTTCGCCGCATCGGCCCCGGTGAAAGCCTGAACTTCAATGTGGCACCGGGCGACTACGACTTGCGCGCTGAGAATTGCAGCGATGCGGTCATCCTAGAAGAATACGGCTTCACCATCACGACGACGTTCACCTGGACTGTTCAGTAAGCTTCCAGAGCAGTCATTTCGCTCCTCAGGGTCGCCTTTGTGGGCGGCCTTGTCGTTTCACCCCATGTGGATTAGCTGGTACCCCGATATAATGAGAAGGAGTCTGCAACATGAAAGCAATCATCCGGGTATATGCAGGCCTGTCGATCAATAAGTTGTAGGAAGGTAGGGAGCAATGTCCGACGAGTTGTTCTCCCGGGAAGAAGTTCTAGGTGGCCTGCGTGGTCGCGAAGACCGTCACTTGTTCCGTCAAATCGAACTGCGAACCGCCCATTTGAAGGATATGTCACGACGGGCTGTTAAGGCGCTGCTCACGCGCAAGCCCCTGGCTCCAAGCGATTTCGATTATTATGATGCGGTTCAGTCGCAGGCCAATCCGGCCAATCGACTGAACATCCTGGATTTTGAGCAATTCTCCAAGCAATGGGGCGAGATCGTGCCTGCCAGCCCAGAAGTTCGAGCGACCTTAGCCTACCGCTTTGGGACCCGCTTTAGCTTCGCACGCAAGGATGTCGCAGGCATCCGCAACACGCTCGGGTTGGATGACCCCGCTGTGCATCAGGCCTATCAAAGCAAGTATGGCGAAGAGCTAGAGAGCATTTATTCGCCCACCACTGAGGCTTCAGGCTACGACGATACCGATTGGGCAGAGGGCCTTCTGTGGTTGACGCCCTCAACGGCGACGGAATTCCACGACGAACTCGACTGGATCAAACTGGGCTGGGGAGAAATTCTCTTCCTTCAGGGTTTTTTTTTTTATTTTCTGTATTTGTTTTTTAGCTTGAGGGTGCTCGTTTTCGTAACCATGGATGGGGGTGACGAACAGGTGGTCGGTGAGATCGGGCGTGGCGAAATTGTCGGTGAGATGGCCTTGCTCACCAATGACGATCGCTCTGGTACTGTGATTGCCATTCGAGACTGCGAATTGGTGCGGCTGTCACGCTTGGGTTTTGATCGCTTGCTGGAACGCGACCCGCGTGCCGTGATGCAAATGACCCGCGATATGGTGGCCCGGCTGGCTCGTCAGGCCGATAACTCCGACCGGGAGCGCAAGAAGCTGCACACCATCGCCTTGATCCCGACTGGCCCAGCCGTCCCAATCGAGAACTTTGGGGAACGCCTCAGCGAAGCGCTCAACGCCGTCGCGCCGACACTTCGGCTCAACCGCCGCATCTTCCGCGACCAATTTGGTCAATCCATTTCCACTGAGTTGAATGCTGCACGCCAAGAAAGCTTGATTCTATGGTGGCTCGATGAACAAGAGCAACAGCATCGCTTCGTGATTTATGAAGCAGACCCCAAACTCAACGATTGGACGCGGCGCTGCATCAGCCACGCCGACCGGATTTACGTGGTTGGCTGGACCAGCAACGGCCCGCTCTTGAGCGAGGTCGAATCTTACCTGTTCGATCCCGACGTGCAGCGGACGATTGTCGATACAGACCTGATTCTGCTCCATCCGGATCGGAACCGCCGCCCGAGCAACACCATCGATTGGCTGAGATCGCGCCCAGTCGACCGTCACCATCACATGGCCATTAACCACCGGCCTGACTACGACCGCCTGGCTAGGCTCATCAGCGGCAAGGCGATTGGTCTGGCTTTGGGCTCAGGGGGGGCACGTGGCGCCGCCCACCTCGGCACCCTGCGAGCCCTTCATGAGGCTGGCCTCCCAATCGACTATGTCGGCGGTGTCAGCATTGGGGCGATCGTCGGTTCGGGTGTGGCAGCGGGTTATGATGTCGACGAAATCTACGAGATATTCAGGGATTTCTCAAGCCGCATCCGCTACCTGATGGACTTCACCATTCCGATCGTCTCCGCGGTATCAGGTCGGCGCATCAATCAGACCCTGCGCCGTCACCTGGGCGACTTACAGCTAGAAGATTTGTGGACCCCGATGTTCACAGTGTGCATCAACCTGAATCGTGGTCGCCCACATCTGTTCAAGCGTGGCCCCGCATGGCGGGCTGTGCGGGCCAGCTTCGCTATCCCGATGGTTTTCTCTCCGATCCTGGATAACGGCGACCTTTTGGTGGACGGTGGCTCCTATACCAATGTTCCGGCTGATCTCTTGCTGGAGTGGATGGGCGGCGACGCGACGATCATCGGCAGCAACCTGATCCCAAAAGAAGAAATTCTGGAGGATTACCAGCTTGGTGATGCGGTTAATTCCTGGCGGATCCTGTGGAGCCGAATCAATCCTTTCATCTCCGCGGTGCCAGTGCCGAGTGCGCTAGACGTTTTGGTTCACACGACCAACTTCAGTAACAGCTACCTGCGTGATCAGCAGTTTGCAGCTTCCGACCTGCTGATAGACCTGCCGGTGGGCCACTTTGGGCTGTTTGAGTTTGACCGTTTCGATGAGATGGTCGCGCTCGGCTACGAATCCGCGATGCGCCAACTGGATGAATGGCTGGAATCTCAATCGGCTGATGACGGTCTGGAGCTTGCTCAGCAGCCCTAGCTCACTAGCGGGTCCGGGTCGGTTGATCTATAATCGC
>JAADYZ010000103.1 GCA_010092775.1 Chloroflexota bacterium | reverse complement strand
TCCTGCATATGCTCTATGGTGGGGTGATCTTGCGGCAAGCTGCGCTCATACACCACCGTGTCATAGCCCGCCAGGGTGTTAACCCAACGGCTGATGTCTTCGGGGCCATCAATGCGAAAGGCAATCTTGCGGTCGGATGCACCTTGCCATTGTGCGCCCTGGGCCACTTTGACCCAAATGGCGTCGGTGACGGGTGCCCAAGTACGGACGGTTTCGGCTAGCTCCTCGATGCTTTCCTCGCCGAGGGCTTGTCCCTCGGTGTGCCACAAGCCGACTTTCCCACTGTAAGGGGTATCCATCGTTCGTTTCCCCTCTTGTTGTTAGCTGCGTCCGGGTGGACGGTTGCCTTGAATAAAGGTACGCGGATTGTGATAGTGCTGATAGACCGCTGCTAGGTCGAGCCCAGGCCAGTGACCAGGATAGCGCTCCAAGATGTCGGTCTTGACAATGTCGAAGTGCAAATGGTAGGCCAACTGCCCATCGGCGTTGCCAATCCGGGCGATCTGCTCGCCGCGCTTGACACGGTCATTCTTGCGCACGCCGGGATCGTTGACGTGTGCCATGCGGCTGTAGACTTGCTCACCGTTAGGCAGCGGATCATGGCGAATGATGATCACCCAACCCCAGGTACCACCCAAGCGACCAGAATACGTTACGACCCCATCAGCCGGTGAATAGACCGGCGAGTTGCGATCAGTGTCCCAACTGGGTTGATTGTTGTTGAGATCGACGCCGGTATGGTAGGACGGCCCAACCACAGTGTAATAGACGGCATAGCCGGTGGCATCGAACCAGGTGCCCGGCCAAACCTTCGCACTCAGGCGCTCGTCTTCGGACCCAACAGGTGGATCAAAGCCGGGTGCGTCTTGATCAATCTTCTGCTGCCGGATCACCCGACGCCAACGGATGGCCGAGAAGGCGATGTCACGATCTTCTGACTCGCCGGTCAGGTCAGTCAGGTTGACACGCCCGCTGCGCTGCTCGCCGGTGAATTCGTAGACTACCATCGGCACCCACTTGTTACTGTGGATCAACTGGTTGAGCCGAACCAACAGCTCTGAGGCGACGCCCGTCACGCCGTGAATGTGATAGCGTGCCTGGCGTGAGGTCGCGGCCTGGCCGGGGATATAGACCGAGATTTCGTACAGACCGGGGCTGGGCAAAGTGGGTGTCCATTGCGCCCAAACAGAGTCGGCACGCCGGGTGGCTTTCTTGCTTTTGACCAGGTGACCGGCTGGCCCGGTGAAGATCGTGAACTTAGAGTCAACGGGTTCGCCGGAATGCGCGCCATTGCGGAAGCCCGGATCGTCTGGCCCGATAATTTGCTCCCAATCGTAGGTACGCTCGACGCCATCGGGCCCAATTTCTTCTTCTACGAAGGTGTCGTTCATTGGCGCATAGTGATCGATGCGGCCCCAGCGGAACCACGAGACTGACTGCGCGCCGCGCTCACCGCGGCAGATGTTTTGGGCTTCAAACATGCTGGCTTCGTCCACATCCCAGGCTTGCAGGACTGGCACGATGGCCTTGCCGTAATTGCCCCACACATCGTAGGTCTCGTTGATCACGTCGCGTGGTGTGCGTCCCATCAACCGCCAGTAGATTTGTGGGTGTACGCTATCGATGTAGGGCATCCAGGCTTCAGGATGGATAGGAGTATGACGGTGGGCACGCGGATCAACGCTAATACCAATGTGGAAGTCATCTCCCAGGGCACTGCGCAAGGCGGTCATAAAGGTCCGAACATCCTGTGGCGAGCCGTTCCAATAATTCTGGCCGTCGAAGGGTTCGACATCGAGGATCAGCGATTTGACACCAGGCACCTGCGCCGACTGAATGGTGATCTCGATCTCGCGCTGCAAGTTGTCATCTTCTGGGATGGTCCAGACATGCAGATCGATGTTGTTGCGAGATAGTTCCGATCCCCAGCGGCTGATGTCGCTTGGTCCGTTGATCTCCATGGAGGACTTGGTATCAAAGAAGCCCTGCCACTGGTCGGCGTTCACCGTTTTGATCCACAGCCCTGTCGGGACGGAAAGACGCTGTCGAACGTTGCGGACCAGGGTAGGGATGTCAGGTTCGCTGACCCATCTGCCTTGTACATGCCAGAGGTGGACTTTGCCATCGTAGGGAGTGGACACCGTCAATCTTCTCCTTCGGGAGCAGTTGTCAAGGTTGAACAGCTAGATGTTACCGCAGAATTCGTTGTGAAGTGGGGCCACTGGCATGATTCGCGGGTCATTCTATGTAGATTGGTAAGCGCATGATGAAGGTACTGCCCTGGTCCGGCGCAGAGTTCACGATGATGCTGCCCCCGTGCAAGTCGGCAACATGGCGTACAATCGGCAGCCCGGCGCCTGCGCCCTGCTGCTCATGCTCGGCGCGGTTGACCTGATAGAAGGTGTCGTACATCCGCTCCACTTCCTCTTGTGGGATGCCCCGACCGTAATCTGTCACGCTGAGGATCAGCATATTATCCTCGCGCTGCAAGCTGATCTCAACCTTGGCCCCTTGCTCTGCCGGGGAAAACTTGATCGCGTTGTCGATCAGATGGCGCATGGCCAATTCAAGGTATACCGGATCGCATTCCAGACGCGGCACCGGATCGCAGACATCAACATTGACTTGGACTTCTTGTCGTTCGATCTTCTTCTGTAAAGAGGCAATAACGTTGAACAAGATTTGATCGACGCTGTCGATGATCGTCTTACGTGTATCCTGAATGCTGTAGGAGATGCCGCTCTCCATCTCGGCCAAAGCCAGCAAACTCTCAACCAAGTTGGATAAGCGTTCGCTGCCCTCCAGAATGCCAGCAATGTATTGGCGCAGGTCGTCGGAGTATTCGAACTCGCTGCTGCTAGCCATTAAATCGGCATATGCAACGATGAAGCTGAGAGGCGTGCGGAATTCGTGGTTCAGAACGTTCAGAATGCGGCGCTTCAGCGCTTCCATACGCGACTCGTGCACAGCCGATAGGGTAGCTCGGCGACCTAACGTGGCCTGCACTGAGATCAGTAGGTCCTGAAAATCAAAGGGCTTGGTCACATAGTCATCGACGCCGCGCAGTTTTCCGTCTCGGATGTCGCGCTTTTCACCCTTGGCCGTCATGAAGATGAATGGAATTTCTAGCCAGGCGTGATTTTTCCGCACCTCTTCCAGGAATTCATAGCCGTCCATATTGGGCATGCGAATGTCGGAGATAATCAGATCGGGGCGGCTGGGAGATTCCTTGAGGAAGCTCAGCCCATCCATACCATCCGTCGCAGTGGAGACTCGATATCCAGCCATGTCGAGCAGATCATGGACTCCCTTGAGCAAGGGAATGTCATCTTCCACCAGGAGAATGTGTTGTTTTGTCATGCTGTTTCTCCGGTCCTATGCCACCGGGTGTGGCCCCATCGAGGCTCGTCCACCTAACACCCTGCTAGCCTTTGGCATTATAGCATGTTGTCGGAAAGGCGATCCAAACCGTAACGTCAAGCGCAGGTTTTTGACTTTGTTTCCGCTGGGTGCTAATTGTAACAAACTTGAGCAAAGAGAGCCGTGATTGTGATATACTAGTCCAAACCCTAAGAGTCGAGGATTGATGATGGTCGCAAGCCAAATGATGATGCAGACATGCTTAAGAACGCTCGGCGGTCTATCTGCAAGGCAGCGTTTGGTTCTGCTCGTATCGATCTGACGACACAGCCACTGACAATCAGGCCGCCAGCACCCCTGGCGGCTTTTTTGTTGGCTTGGCAGCGGATGTTTTGGATTTGACGCTGTAAAATCACCGTGCAAAGAGGAGAGGATCTAATGACAGAAACCATCCATATTTCGGTCGCCTGGCCCTATGCCAACGGCGACTTGCATATCGGCCATCTAGCCGGAGCTTATCTACCAGCGGACGTATTTGCCCGCTACCATCGCCTGAAAGGCAACCGGGTGTTGATGGTCTCTGGATCGGACTCGCACGGTACGCCGGTCATTCTGGCAGCCGATAAGGAAGGGGTGACACCACGTGAGTTGTTTGAGAAATATCACAGCCGCTTTTTGCAGGTACAGAAGCAGCTCGGTATTTCCTATGATTTGTTCACCCATACCGATACGGAGAACCATCATCAGATTGCACAGGATTTCTTCACGCGTCTGTTAGAGCGTGGTTATCTCTATCGTGAATCACAGCAGATGCTGTTTGATAAGGAGGCCGAACGTTTCCTTCCCGATCGCTTTGTAGAAGGGGTTTGTCATCATTGTGGCTTCCCCGAAGCGCGCGGTGATCAATGTGATAACTGTGGTCGCCTGATCGATACGACTTTGTTGATCGATCCGGTTAGCAAGCTCACCGGGTCAACCCCGATTATTCGCGAGACCGACCACTACTTTCTGGATTTGGCCAAACTGCGCGATCCGCTGCGAGAGTATCTGGGTGACAAGGATTATTGGCGTCCCAACGTGATCAGCTTTGCGCGCAATTTGGTTGAGGATTTGCGCGGACGCCCAATCACGCGTGACATCGACTGGGGTATTCAGGTTCCGTTAGAAGGGTGGGAAGATAAGCGCTTGTATGTGTGGTTTGAGGCGGTGATGGGCTACTTCACCGCCAGCGTTGAATGGGCAAATAATACAGATCAGCCAGAAGCCTGGCGTGATTTCTGGCATAATCCGGCGATCAAAGGCTACTGCTTTATCGGGAAAGATAACATTCCCTTCCATACGCTGATGTGGCAGGCAGAACTGATCGGTGTGAGAGGTTTGTACTCTGATGATGACGATCAGGAACTGACCTTGCCTTATGATGTACCCGCCAATGAGTTTATGAAGTTGCAAGGTGATGACTTCTCAAAGAGTCGTAATCGGGCCATCTGGCTGATCGATATTCTGGAGCGTTATGATCCGGATGCCATCCGCTATTATATCGCCAGTGTGTTGCCGGAAACGCGCGATACGGATTTTACTTGGGAAGACTTCGTTGCTCGCAACAACAGCGAGCTGGTGGCCTGGTGGGGTAATCTAGTCAATCGCGTGCTGAAGTTCGCTTACAAGCATTGGGATGGGCAGGTGCCTGATCCGGGCGAGCTGGGTCCAGAAGATAAGGCCCTACTTGAAAAAGTTGAAGTGGGCTTTGAGACAGTCGGTGACAGTATCGCAGCCGTTAAGTTGCGGCGGGCACTGGATGAAGCGATGGCCTTAAGCCGTGAGGTCAATGTCTATCTCGACAAAGCACCCTGGTTCGGGGTAGTCAAGGAAGACAAAGCTGCCGCCGCAAAAACGGTTTACACTGCTTTGCAGGCGATTTCTCACCTGACGATTATCTTGTCGCCCTTCCTGCCATTTACCTCGCAGCAGTTGTACAGTCTGCTCGGCTTTGAGGGGCAGTTGTTTGGAGAACAAGTGATCGAGACTTTCGAGGAAGATGAGCGCTCGCATGATGCTCTTACTTACGATGCTTCCGCAGCAGTTGGGCAATGGGGGGCACTTGCCCTGCCTCCCGGTCAGACGTTAGGCCAACCGCAGCCTCTATTCAAGAAGTTGGATGAGAAGCAGGTATTGGAACAGGAGCTTGGTCAACCCACAGTATAGTCCTCTCGCGCCCCGCTGCCCCACACTGGGGATGCGTGGCGTCTGATTGATCAAACCATTTTATAACAATGTGCATTAGAATCTGGCGAATAAGTTGAATTGGCTCAATATTCGTTGCGAATGGCTTGTCAAGGCTAGGAGAGGGTGCTATACTTCTGTCACCTCTCAAATACAGAGTGTATATGAGAGATTGAACAACACAGACAACAGGAGGCAGACG
>JAADYZ010000102.1 GCA_010092775.1 Chloroflexota bacterium | reverse complement strand
TTCCAGGAATCACGCTCCTCGCGTGACAACCCCAAGCGAGACTGGTACGTCTGGAGTGACACCGACCAACGCTATCAGGGTGTGCGGATCATCTTCCTTGATACGGAGGACTCCAATTGGGCTTATGACGACGCAACCGAGCAATTCTACTGGCATCGCTTCTATTCCAGCCAGCCCGACCTGAACTACGATAATCCGGCGGTGCAGCAGGCCATGATTGATGTGGCGCGCTTCTGGTTGGAAAAGGGCATCGATGGCTTTCGGGTGGATGCAGTGCCCTATCTGTATGAGCGAGAGGGGACCATCAGTGAGAATCTGCCGGAAACGCATGACTATTTGAAGACCTTTCGGGCGGCCATCGAAGAAGACTTCCCCGATGCGCTGCTGTTATGTGAGGCGAATCAGCCTCCGATAGAGGTTGTTGAATACTTTGGCGGCGGCAAAGAGTTCCAGATGGCCTTTAACTTCCCGGTGATGCCGCGCATCTATATGGCACTCAAGTCTGGCGACTCGACCAAACTCAAGCAGATTATTGAAGATACCCCGCAAATCCCGGCGGGCTCGCAGTGGTGCACCTTCCTACGCAATCATGATGAACTGACGCTGGAGATGGTCACCGAAGCGGAACGTCAGTGGATGTGGGAGCAGTACTCACCAGATCCGGCACAGCGCATCAATTTGGGGATTCGGCGGCGGCTGGCCCCCCTGTTAGATAACCACAAAGAGAAGATTCTGCTGGCCACTCGCATGCTGTTTTCTCTACCCGGTGCGCCGATCATCTACTACGGGGATGAGATTGGCATGGGCGACAACGTCCAGTTGAAGGACCGCGATGGGGTACGCACGCCGATGCAGTGGCAGGATGGTCACAATGCCGGTTTCTCGGATGCGCCCAGCGAGCAGCTTTTCGCCCCCGTGATTGCTGATGAGGTCTATGGCTATCAGGCTGTCAATGTGGCCAGTCAAGAGGATGATGCAGGGTCGCTGCTCAACCGGATGCGCCAGCTAGTGCAGATTCGCAAGACCCATCCAGTCTTTGCCCTGGGCACCCTGACCATGCTCGAGCCTGATAACCCGGCAGTGCTGGCCTTCTTGCGATCTGATGCCGACGAGACGATCCTGGTCATCCATAATCTGACGGACCGCATTCAATCGTATTGGCTTGACCTGGCGGACTATGCGCCGCAGCAGGTCACCAATTTGTTTGCTGCCGATGAACCCTACCCGGCAATCGGCAAAGACGCGTACAAAGGACGCCTTGATCCCTATCAGAGCCTGTGGCTGCTGTTCTACTAAGGACCTGTCATGCCGGACGTGATTTGCCTGGGCGAAATGTTGATCGATTTTGTGGCGACCGAGAGCGGGGTCAGCCTCATCGATGCACCGGGATTCAAGAAAGCGCCTGGTGGGGCTCCCGCGAACGTAGCGGTCGGGTTGGCGCGCTTCGGCCATAGGGTAGGCTTCATGGGTAAACTGGGCGCGGACGACTTTGGCCAATTCTTGACACAAACCCTGGCTGAAAACGGTGTCGATACCAGCACGATTTGCTACTCTCAGACGGCCCGCACGGCGCTAGCCTTTGTGGCGCTGGCCCCAGATGGCGAGCGCGAGTTTATGTTCTATCGGCATCCGAGCGCCGGCATGCTGTTCGAGCCGGACGAGGTTGATGAGCTAGTCTTGGGGCAGATCAAGCTGTTCCACTTCGGTTCGCTCACTTTGATCAGCGAGCCAGCCCGGAGCGCTACACTGCACGCTGCACGGCTCGCACAGGAGGCAGGCGCGATCATCTCCTATGATCCGAATTTGCGGCTTAATCTGTGGCCGGACGCTGAACAGGCTCGCCAGGGGATGCAAGTGGGTTGGCCCTACGCACAGGTCGCCAAGGTCAGCCGGGAGGAACTAAGCTTTCTTAGCGCAGAGGACGACCTAGCGGCGGGGATCAACGCACTGTGGCATGATGGGCTGCGCATCTTGCTGGTCACCGATGGCCCGAACGGTGCTTGGGCCGTCACCGGAAGCGGGCGACTGCATGTGCCCGGATTTGCCGTCAAGGCAATTGACACCACCGGGGCAGGTGATGGCTTCACAGCAGGATTCCTGCACCGCTTGTTGCATGAACCTGGTCTTGTGGACGAACCAAGCCGGATCGAAGATGCGGTCCGCTTTGCCAACGCTGTCGGCGCGCTGACAACCACCATGCGCGGCGCGATCCCTGGCTTGCCCACTCTAGACGCTGTAAACACCCTGCTGAGCCAGAATAGAGAGTGACCGAGATGAGCGATCACCCCGAAAGCAAAACCTGCCCCTTCTGCGCAGAAGAAATCCGGGTGAGGGCAATCAAATGCCGCTATTGTGGCGAATGGCTGCCAGGACATTCGCGCGAGGCTTATTATCATCAGCAGGGCCTCGGCGATTCGATCAGCATGGGCAATCTCTCGAATGTTTCTGGGGCAGCGATTGGCGAGGACGCCCAAGGCTTCCAGGCCGGTGACGTAGGTGGCTCGATCATTCAGGCGCAAGGCGATGTTGTGATGGGGTCAGACCGGCGTGACGAGCAGT